>CAWUMW010000027.1:0-16129 GCA_963923415.1 uncultured Hyphomicrobiales bacterium
CTTGTGTCGGGGGTTCAAATCCCTCCTCCGCTACCATCGATACAGCGGTTTTTTGGCCGGGTAGGTCCAAAACAGCTAAAGCGCTGATGTCGCTTGTAATCTTAAGCTTTGCGTGACCCTTTTCTGGGAGCGGATGAACTTCTATCCGTTTAATAAGGGTTCTAAGCTGAAAGCTTGCTTTTGCTTTTGTTTCGGGATCTGCATTAATGTGTGCTTGGAGATTGTTGATCCGCGCACGATATTCATCGATCAAATTCTTCCGAGGTAACGGTATATCAGCACGTGTGAACTGTGTTTGTTTCTTTCTTTCCTGTTCAGCCTTCTTTATTTCGAGTTCTCGTAGTCGTGCCGTCAGCGACGGCAATGGTCCAGCAGCGGCAATAGAATCAACAATTCTGCCGATTTGTTGGGTGAGTGATTGAAGTGTTTTGGCATCTTCGTTGCGGCTTTGGATCTCGTTTGAGGATAATTCTTCAAATTTTGAATAAAATGCATTTTCGAATTCCTGAAAGAGCTCTGGCTGCAAGAGCTGTGCTTTGACGCCATTTAAAACCGTATTCTCGACACGATCGATTGAAATCTTTTTATTGTTTGAGCAACATCCTCTTTCGCGATGATTGGAGCATCCGATACGTCCTTCACCTATAATCGTCATAGGCCCACCACATTCGCTGCAATGTATAAGTCCAGAAAAAAGGCGCTTTGGGCTGCGTCTCATAGCCAGTGGTAATGTTTTTTTCGTGTCTAGGCGGTCATGAACTGCGTGCCACTCTTCATCGTTAATAATGCGGAGTTCGGGAGCTTCGACGATGATCCAGTCTTTTTGCGGATTAATGCGAGGTATACGCTTTCCCGTGAATGGGTCTTTTAGAAACTTCTGCCGATTATAGAGAATTTTTCCAAGATAGGTTTCATTCCAAAGGATACCATCGCGCCTTCCGCGGTTTCCAATAATCGTAGTAGCATTCCATAATCCCCCTCGCGGCGAGGGGACCCTAGCCTCATTCAATGCCTTGGCTATGGCGCGGCCGGATAGGCCAGCAGCATATTTTTGGAAAATCGTGCGGATAACAGTGGATTGCTCTGGGTTGATTGATCGAATGCCAGTCTCTGGATTGCCGTCCTCACCAAACCGTTTAACTACATTGTACCCATAAGATATCCCGCCGGGTGAACGCTTTGCGATCGCACGGCCTTTTTGCCCTCTTCTAATTTTTTCAGCTAGGTCTTTTAGAAACAGAGCGTTCATTGTTCCTTTGAGACCAATATGAAGTTCGCTAATTTCTCCCTCGGTAATTGTTTGAAGTTTGGCCTGTGAAAAAGAAATTTGTTTGAATATTCTAGCAATGTGTTCTTGATCGCGTGATATCCGATCAAGGGCTTCGGCTATTACAATGTCTGCAGATCCGGCTTTTACCGTTGCCAATAATTTTTGAAGCCCTGGCCGATTGTCGGTTGCCCCACTGATTGCTGAGTCAGAGAATATTCCAATAATTTGATACCCAAAACACTCTGCCAGTCGCGCGCACTCACGAGTCTGATCCTCGATTGAAGCTTCGCGCTGCAAATCGGACGAGTAACGGGCGTAGATGACGGCGCGCATGATTGGGTTCCTATCTTAGGAATTGATGAGTTGTTCCATCAGGCTCGTATGGCGGCGCGACGCGTCGACCATCTTGGCCTGATTATAGTACTTGTTGGTGGTCTCTATGGTGCTGTGTCCAAGAATGGCCTTGGTGAGCTGGGCGGAGGCTGGAGCGTCGCGCACGAGGGTGGTGACGCTCGCGTCGCGGAATAGGTGTGGCGTGAGGTCCTGACCGAAGGCGATCCTTGTGCGCTTCTTGATTGCGTTACGGATGGAGTGATCGGTCATGGCCCGACCTTCGTTGGAGATCCATACTCCAGTGACTGGTTCGATCGTCTTTTCATGTTGGAGGGACAACAGATAGGGCCGGTAAACCTCAAGGTAAGTGTTTAGCTCTGCTTGGAGATTG
The DNA here is from genome assembly GCA_963923415.1 of uncultured Hyphomicrobiales bacterium. Classification (GTDB taxonomy): domain Bacteria; phylum Pseudomonadota; class Alphaproteobacteria; order Rhizobiales; family Beijerinckiaceae; genus CAIYZJ01. Next base: position 1,995 of record CAWUMW010000027.1, read on the forward strand.
GGCGGGAACTTCGCCTCAAACGGGCGCTTGCCCTTCATCTCCTCTGGAGGCAGGACGATCGTTGCCCCAGTCTGGTGAAGGAGCAGGCTTTGGCCAAGTGAAAAGGATGCGAAATTGCCTAACCTGAGCGGGCGGTGAATCAGTGTCGCAATTATAAGTCCATCGCGGTACATGAGTGAGCGTTTGTACATAGTCAAGTTTGTGTTGTTCTCTGCGTCTTGCATGAGCTTTTGACCCAGCACGGCCAATTTTTGTGCCGGCTGCAATCGTTGCAGCTTGTTGTACAAAGGCTTTGTGCGGGCGCGGATCTTCTTGACCGCGTTCAGTAACCAGCCCCAATCCGTTTCAGGGCTCATAACGCGGACGCTGTCATAGAGCCCCTGTATGTGGCAGAAAATTGTATTGGATGCGTAGTGGCTTGCTTCCATGTCAGTCAGAAAATTTTTGACCTTAGCCGACGTGACAAAATCCACTGGCGTAGCGTCCGGATTCCAATCGTCGATATATATTGTCCATGAGACGAAGGTTCCGAAAGCACAGCAGTTCTTACGTATTGTTGCTTTTCGCCAAAGCGTAGCAGGTTTTGGTGCCTCGAAGAGGTCGGCCTCTGTTAAAGCGTCACGCCACAGGCTTTGACAGGGGAGCGGCCATTGATCAACAGGCAGATAGCGCGCTTTGAAGGGCTCAGAGGTCATCCTTGTCCCCTTCCGATGCGATAAGACGATCAAGGATCTCACCGTAGCGCTTGAAATTGGCATCCTCCTCAAGGCCCACATAGAAAGAGATGGTAGTGCGCACGTCCTTGTGACCAAGAAGCTGGCGTACGGGTTCGTACTGGCCGGGATAATGACGCAGATAGATGTAACCGGTTAAATGGCGAAAAAGATGGATATTCAGCCGGATGCCTGTCTGTTGCTTGATGAACAATTGGACTTGAGCGCCGAGAGCCGCTGGAGATTTTGTGCGGCCATGGCGTGAGATAAAAATTGACGAAGAGGCCACCTGGGCGAGAAGTAGCGGATGGTAGACTGCTAGGTAGAGTTTGAATATCTTCATAAAGGAGGCGCCGAGAACGTAATTCAGGGTCTGACGATTTTTTACATCGCCGGCTTCAATCACGATATGGCATTGGCTGTCGCTGACGATGTCAAAGTGTTCTTTAATATCGAGCGCAGCAAGGTTCTTGGCGCGCATGGGGGCCACGAGCTCAATGGCAATAGCCAATGCGGACTGAAGATCGATTGCGTCCGACAGTGTGGGATTGGATGGATCGAGCCCAGTGATGAATTGCTGCGGGAGTTTCAGGAGGCGCGGCAGGGCCTTGTCTTCGAGGATAGTGCGAAGCTTGGCACGGTTGCGGTCTGTCATACCGCTCTTCTTCGGCCTGAGTTTTGTCTCAGCGTTGCGGATGAGGTCCAGGACACTCTGGGGAGCCGCGCAGTGGTGTTTGCCGATCGACAAAAGCAGACGAGCCAGATTGGCGCCGTGCGCATTGGCTTTCTTATTATTTTTGCGCCAGATCTGACCCAAGATGATGCGGCAGGCCTTTTCGGAGGTCAGATCGCAAAGACTCTTTAAGTCTACCAGCTTGCCACCCCCTTCCACATAGTGGACTACAAGCTGGCAAATTTTACCCCGGCGATCCCTCAGTGTCGCAGGGGCCAAAGGCTCGCGTGCGTTAGCATTGAAGAGGTCATCGTCGCTTTGGCCGCTCCTTTCGGCGCGATACAGATCGCAGTCCGCCTTGACTCCCTCTGGCAGGTCCTTGTACGCGAGCGAGATGCGAGTGGTCGAGGGTGGGACCAGCTTGACCTTGGGCCAACCAGGCTGCTCAGTCATTCTATTCCAGGCATGGGCTGCGTTACGTGCGGCCTGTTTGGGGCGGGGCGTCCCTGAGGCGATCATTTCATCGCGGAAAACGATGAGGTCTTTCTGGGTAACAGAATCGAGAGGGCGCTGCTCTCTGCATAAATAGCCGACGAGTCCCAGCACGCAGCTACGGACATAGCGATCCGGCGCTTGCTCCAGAAGTTGGCGGGCTTCGTTGGTCAGATAGTCTGCGTAGGGGTTTGATGTTGGTCGTGCCATGGGTCACACTTATATTGGATTTTTATCCTAATGTCCAGCAATAATCAGTGAACAAGTTGCAAGTCTATTTATTAACTGATAATAAAAACAGTATATTAAAGCAAAAAACGACTGATTATTATAAACAGAATAACAAGGAATATAGTCATAAAATATCATCCTTCCTCAACGCCTCTTTGGCAGCTTGCTGACCCAAAAGGCGGGCTAGGGACACGAGGGAAGCATGGGGTTTAAGGAATAAGGGTCCTTCAGTTTGACGCACGGAATTAGAGGCGTTTGCAGGATCACGGTTTTGTGGCACGTCAATGCTTGAGGATGGTTTTTCAAAATGGCTATCAATGTTGCCTGGCGTATGAACGCGCAAGCGTTCAGCCCTTTCGGCATTTGAAACCGATGGTTCGAGTTTCTGAGGGCGCTGTTTGTGGTGGGCATTTATCATACCCAAAGCATTTATAACTGAATCGAGGGGCCTGCTGGCGAAAATAGCGTGACAGTTTTTAATATCTATATTTATAAGTATTTACAGCAACTTAAACAAAACCATGAAGTTCTTATCGTCGGTAAAAATCATTTATTTTGAATCGAGTCAAAATCAGGCGCTGAACGCGATTTACGTTCTTTCATTTCTGACCAATAAACACGTAGAGCATGTTGTGGGCGGTCAATCTTTGCCCAACTGAAAATGGAAGTGACAAATTCAGTAAACGGATTTTTCTCCTCCCGTCCACCAATGGGTAAAGATCCAGTCATCCGGAACCAATCATTGGCAAGCATAGTTATCAGTGTAATCTTTTCATCAATTCGGTCGCGACCTACTTTTGATCGAGCCGATGAGTTTTCATGAAAAATAATTGGTTCATCGTCTTTGTTCTTTGGGGGAGTTGCACGGTCAGCGATTCCCAATATAACAGGCTCAACTCTGTTTCTGGATTGTTTGCTATTAGATCTCTTTCGACCCTGTGAGATTTTACGACCTTCTGCAGCACAAAAAAGAATCATCTTTTTTAGAGCATCAACTGATGTATTATCCGCCCAATTTAGCAATCCATCGTTACTAATATCACCAATATTTAAAGGCGCAGATAATCGTAAAGCTCTCTTTTCCAAATAAGACAATGCGCCGTATGGTAGTTGAGAAAGAAGATTGATAAGGCTCGCTTTGTCTGATTCCTTTTCAGCAGACCTCCAAAGCTTTAATAGTGCTATACGTGCAGGTCCTTGCTGGAATGTTTCAGTTTTATCTTGATGATAAAAAGCAATAGATTTCTCAACTTCTATAAGTAGTTGTTTAGAAGTGCTTTTCGCAGATTGAACACCTGCATGCCTTAGCATGATAGCGAGTAAATCTTCTAGATCAGACCTGTTATGGGATGAAAATACATTCATGCTTTTGCAATACCCAGATCATACGCTTTCGGGTAAAATGAAACGGACGCCCAGATTTTTTTGTAAGTTTACCCTGCAATTAAAACTTTAATGCAAAGATTGAATAACTTATCCTCACTTTTGATACGGCGTGGCAGTCTATTTATTGAATGATATATCGAAACACATCCGGATGCGGCTTGACGCCTAAACCAGCACCTGTGGCAGCAATAATATCTTGTAATTCTCAATTTTGTGTCATTCTCACTCGGCGATCGATGCTTAATGCTTAAGGATTTTGGATACGAAATCTCTGGTTCTTTGTTGAGTCGGCGCATTGAAAATCTGCTCCGCTGGGCCGCATTCGATGATTTTGCCTTGAGCCATGAAGGCGATGCGGTGGGAGACTTCCCGCATGAACCCCATTTCATGCGAGACAATTATCATGGTCATACCCTCGCGGGCCAGTGAGCGGATCGTATCCAGCACTTCCGAGACTAATTCCGGATCCAGTGCGGCTGTGATTTCATCCAGCAAGAGAATTTCCGGCTTCAGGGCCAAGGCACGGGCTATCGCAACGCGTTGTTGCTGCCCGCCCGAAAGCTGGTCGGGATAGCGTGACATCTGATCTATAAGGCCTACTTTTTCAAGTAAGGCTCTGGCCTCCGTTTCGACCTCTTTCGGGTTGCGGTTGCGAATTTTAACTGGAGCGATGGTGACATTTTCAAGGGCTGTCAAGTTTTGGAACAGATTATATTGCTGGAACACAATGGCGCTGCGTTCACGCATATTCCGGATGGATTGGGCATTGCCGTAATCAATAACTTTGCCGTTGAGACTGACCGATCCTGAAGATAGTGGCGTCAATCCTGTAAGGACACGCAAGATCGTGCTTTTTCCCGAGCCTGATGGCCCCATCAATCCGATCACTTCACCTCGGGCGATGTCCAGATTCACGGTGTTGAGAACCTGAACCTTTCCGTAATGCGCGCTGAGGTCTTTAATGACGAGATGGTGCAAGTCGCTTCTCCAAAGAATGACCAAAACGCGAGAGCGGATAGGATACGGCAAAATAGAGTATCAGGATGGTGCCGAACACCAGGATGGCAGAAAATCCTTTGTTGTTTAAAACCTTGCCCGCAAAAGTAAGTTCGATAACCCCGATTTGAGAGGCCAAAGCGGTATCTTTGATAAACATCACAAAGAAACCAAAAGCCGGAGGCAGGATTATTTTCCAGGCTTGCGGCAAGACGACATACCGGATGGATTGCAATAGACCGAAATTCATTGCGGTTGCAGCATCCCATTGATTGCGATGGATCGACAACAGACCGGCGCGGATGATTTCAGCCAAAAAGGCCGAGGCAATCAGCGTGACGCTCAGGGAAGCCACAACAAATAAAGGAAGATTGGCGCCGCTGAGTTGGAATAGGAAAAAAATTAGCATCAGTGTGACAAGAAACGGCACCCGTCTGAAAAATTCGGTAAACAGCAGCGCGATCCAGCGTAAAGGTGCAAGCCACGGTTTGTCGGTCAAGCGGACAGTGCTGATGAGGCAGCCAAACAATAATCCGAACAAGCAGCCAATGGCTGAGAGGGCGATGGTTGTCCCGACGGCTTGGGCAAGGAACAGCAGATTATAATAGTTGAAAAATCGCGGAAACTCCTGGATGAGCTGGGTCATCATATCATATCACCCGCAACTTGGTTCTGAACAATATAGAACCGAGCAATCCGAGAGCCAAAGAGGCCAGCAATGTGATGACAATATAGAGACAGGCCACAACACTGAAAATTTCGAGGGACCGGAAGGTGATAGAATTGATGTTGAGGGCTTGGCCTGTCAGTTCCTCGACACCGAAAACAGCCGCCATCGAGGTGCTCAACGTCATGATGATGTAATGATTGGAGAGAGGCGGGAACAGGACTCGGGCAATATGCGGCAGGATCACATAGCGGATTTGTTGCCAGCGCGAAAAGCCCAGCACAATTGCCGCTTCTATTTCTGATTGTCGCCGCGTCGAAAAACCAGCGCGCTGAATTTCAGTGAGATAGGCGCCGGCATTGAGCGTCATGCCGATTAAAACAGCTACATAAGAGGACAAGAGAACACCCGCATCGGGCAGGGCAAAATAGAGGAAATAAATCTGCACAAGTTGCGGTGTATTGGTAAAGAACACCACAAAAGCCTGGATCGGTTTGGCAACCCATTTGGGCCCGAAACTGAGCAGGGATGCGTTGACTGTGCCAATCAGCAAGCCACCGCAAAACGACAAAAAAGCGATTTCCAATGCCAGATAGGCGCCATCAATCAGGCGCGGAAGATAGGGCCAGATCTGGCCGTATTGAAATGTATAGTCCAGCATTGAATGGATGATCCGCTATTGGACTGTGACGGTTCGTAATCCGCCACAGTCAGGTTTTCAAACAGATCTCAAAAATACGGGGTCATGCCTGTCGGAAACAGCATTTTGATGCCGAATGCTTTTTCCCACAATTCATCAATTTTACCGCGACGTTGCAATTCGAAGACTGCGACATTCAACCAATCCTTGAGACCAGTAGAATTTTTGGCTACGCCCAACCCACAGTAATAGACATCAACGGGGGTGGGTACGACACGCCATTTGACGTTGTGCTTGTTCATGTGTTCGCCGACAAAATCGATCACATCGATAATTGCATCGCCGCGTCCCTGGGCAATCGCACGGATCGCATCAGGATAATTGTCTAGCAACACGACCTTGGCATTTTTCAGGTTGTCTTCGATATATTTGACAGGTGTCGATCCGCGCACCTGCACGAGTGTGACTTCTGGCTTGTTGAGATCCTGAACCTTTTCAAAGGGCTTGCCTTCGGTTGTCAGCACACCAAATACCTCGGTATGGACGGGCACCGTGAAATCTATCACTTTGGCTCGCTCGGGATTGCGGGTCATCGCCCCCATCACAAAGTCGATCTTTCCAGAGGTCACAAACGGAATGCGGTCGGGGGAGCCAACTTGAACCACCTGCAATTTGACACCGAGCATTTTGGCTAGTTCGGTGGCAACATCGACGTCAAAGCCGATGATTTCATTCTTTTCATTGAATTTGCCTAAGGGAGGCAGTGTGGGGTTTACGCCAACACGGATTTCACCTGATTTAATAATCTCATCAAGCGGGCGGGCTTTTGCGTCACTATATCCCCATGACATAGCCATCAGGGCAAGTGTCACCAAACCTTTCGAAATTTTGCTGAACATCTATTGGGTTCCTCTTCGAACAAAAACGCTCCGATAGCGAGCTCGAATAATTGCGCTCGGGAGTAAGTTTGTATACAAATTGCAGACATGTAAAGCCCAACCATGCCTCGTCTTTCATCTTTCTTATGCTTTCTTCATAGCTCTTCAGGTTACTGTCTATGGTTTCTGCCTTCACCCGTATTGTTGCCAATGATCAGGTGCTCGTCCACATCAATGTTGATGGCGTTGATTGTATGGTCCCTGAAGGCGAGCCCCTGGCAACCAGTCTTTTGGCTGCCGGATATGTGATACTGCGCCGGAGCCCTCACCGGCACAATCCGCGCGGGGCGTTTTGCCTGATGGGCGTCTGTCAGGAATGTGCTATTCATGTCGACGGACAAATCGCTCAAGCTTGCATGACGCCGGTACGGGCGGGCATGGTTGTGCAACTGCGGGGGTCGGTTTGATGGTATCACCCCGTTTCGATTTTGATGTGCTGGTGCTCGGTGGCGGCCCTGCAGGGATGGTTTCGGCTATCACCGCCAGTGAAAGCGGTCTTAAAGTCGGACTGATCGATGAACAGTTTAAGGCTGGCGGCCAAATCTGGCGCGCTCCGTGGGCGGCCTCGTCACAAGGATATGAAACACCGGAAGTTCGCGACGGGAACCAAATGCGCGCCACCCTCGCGCAATCGAATGTTACATGCCTGTTCGGGCGGCGGATCTGGTCGGTCACAGACCGTTATCGGGTTGATGTGCTGGGTACTGACGGCGTTGAAACCTATCACGCTCCCCATCTGATCGTTGCTCTGGGTGCTCATGAGCGGGTGATTCCCTTCCCCGGTTGGACCCTTCCCGGTGTTATGGGGTTGGCGGCCGCAACCATCATGCTCAAGGCTCATGGACTTGCCCCGCCCAAGGATTGGGTCTTGGCAGGTGTTGGTCCACTGTTGGCCGCAGTGGCCGCTGGTTATGCCAGCAAGGGCCATCCACCCAAAGCGATTATTGATCTGTCAGGCTCGTCAGACTGGTTAGCCGCCTTACCAAGTCTTACCAGTCGTCCCGGTTTGTTAAAACAGGGGGTAGGTTGGGTTCTCTCGATTCTTTCATCGCGCATTCCGATTTATTTCCGTCATACAATCCGTCGGGCGGTGGGGCATGACCGGATTTCTGCTTGTGTCATTGGTCCGGTAGACACTGACGGGAAATGCCTGGACGGGCCTGAATTCCGTCTTAGCTGTGATGCTATGATGGTCGGGAACGGCCTCGTGCCGGGTGGTGAGGTGCCGCGTTTGTTGGGAGCCAAGCAGGTCTATCGCCATGAATTGGGTGGCTGGATTCCCGAATGCGATCCGTTTGGTCGCACAAGCCTTGAATATCTCTATGCTATTGGGGACGGTGCAGGAATCCGCGGCGGAGCTATTGCTTGCAGTGCGGGAAAGCTTGCCGGACTGGCTGCGGCCCATGATGCCGGACGGTTGGATGCCAAGGTTTTCGAGCACAAATCGGCACAGGCTTTGGCCGAGCATCATAAGTTATCGGCTTTTTCAGGCGCCATGGGCCATATGATCCGTCTGAGACCGGCTCAGGTCGCCTCGATCGCTCCGGATGCCGTGATATGTCGCTGTGAGGATGTGACACGACAGGATCTGGTTGCCGCTGCCCGTGCAGGAGCCCGCGATGTCAACCAGCTCAAGCATTTCACGCGGTGCGGCATGGGGCCTTGTCAAGGGCGTATGTGCGGCGATGTGGCCGCCGAGATTTTGGCCCAGGAACACAACCTCAGCCGTCAAGCTGTCGGCTATTGGACCGCAAGGCCGCCGCTCAGACCCGTCTCGCTCCAATCCATGCTGGGGAATTTTGACTATGCCGACATTCCCATTCCGAAACCTGCACCGCTATGAGTACCATGCATGATCTGGTTATTATCGGCGGGGGGGTCAACGGTGCGACAACCGCGCTGTTTGCCGCGCGTGGCGGGATGGATGTGGTTGTGATTGATCGTGGGCCCCTCTGCCGCGAAGCCTCGGGTGTTAATGCAGGCACTTTGACCATGCAGATGACCCGCGTGGCCCTGATCCCCTATGCTCTTCGCGCGCATCAGATGTGGGCGACAGCTCGGGAATGGCTTGGGCATGATGTCGGGGTGGTGGTTTGCGATGGCCTATCCCTTGCTTTTACCGAACAGGAAGCCGAATTGCTCACCTTCAGAGCGGGCAAGCGGCACGAGGCAGGCGCGCCCATCTCATTGATCACCGGACAGCAGGCATTGCAGATTGAGCCGGGATTAAGCGACAAGGCACTGCTTGCCGCACACTGCCGGGTCGATGGTTATGCCAATGCCTATCTGACCGGGCTGGCGTTTCGGACAGCTTTGCTTGATGCTGGCGTCACACTGATGGAAAATAATCCAGCTTCGGATATCCGGCAAACTTCTTCAGGTTTCGAGGTTGTTACAACGCAGGGCTTGTTGAAAGCTAAACGGGTGGTTATTGCGGGCGGTGTCTGGATCGAGGAAATGATGCGCTGGCTCGGCATTGATTTGCCGATCAAAACACTGGTTAACCAACTGGCTGTCACCGAGCGGATTCCGTTTACGATGCGGACTGTGGTCGGAATTGCCAATGGTCTGTTATCGCTCAAGCAATATCCCCATGGCACAGTGGTGATCGGCGGCGGCTGGCAGGGATTGGGGTCACGCGAGGGGGGCGCTTGCGCTTTGCTTCCGGAGCGGCTGATCGGCAATATCCGTCTGGCCTGTCATGCGATCCCCGCGCTCAAAGAGGCCCGTCTGGCGCGTGCCTGGACAGGATTTGAGGCAGAAACGCGGGATGCCTTGCCCGCTGTCGGTCAAATCCCGGGTATTGACAATGCTTATGTGATTGGCAGCATCCATTCTGGTTATACAAGCGGTCCCTACCTCGCCAAATTGCTGGCAGACCAGATATTGGGGCGCGAGCCGGACCTTCCGCTGTTCCCGATCGACCGCCTCTTGAAACCCGAGCCTCTTGCGCAAGGATAATATTGGATGATCCGTTCTCCCGCCCAGTCCCTGACAGGAATTCATGCCGCGACCATTGTGCCGATGCATGCCGATTATTCGCTCGATGAAGCCGCCTTGGCGCAACATATTGCTCATGTCACAGCGGTCAAAGGGATCAGGGGCCTGCTGGTCAACGGCCATGCGGGGGAAAATTTCACCCTGACCGTTGCCGAGAAAAAACGCGTGGTCGAAATTGCCCGCAAAGTGACGCCGCCGGATTGCTATCTGGTGTCAGGGGTCAATCAGGAATCCAGCCTTGCGGCCGCCGAGGAGGCTTCCATTCTGGAACAGGCAGGCGCAGATGCCTTGCTGGTTTTTCCGCCTAACAGCTGGGCTTTGGGCCATGCCGATGAAGTGGTGATGATCCATCACCGGCATGTGCTGGAGGCGACACATTGCCCATTGATGATTTACGGCGCGCCGGTGGGGGCAGGGCAGATGGCCTATCCCCTGTCGGTCCTTGGCGATTTGGTCAGGGAATCGCGTATTTGTGCGGTGAAGGAAGGCAGTTGGGAAGTGGCCGCTTATGAGGCCAACCGCCGCCATCTCAAACAGATCAGGCCCGAATTTATTGTGATGGGTTCGGGCGACGAACACTTGCTGACCAGTTACATGATCGGCAATGAGGGATCGCAGGTCTCGCTGGCGGCAGTGATTCCCGAACTTTTATGCGACCTGTGGGACGCCTCTGCGCGCGGTGAGTGGACCCGTGCCCGTCTGGTTCATGAAAAAATCTATCCTCTGTCTGTGGCAGTCTACAGGGATGCCCCAGGCGGTCGCGCCACGGCTCGGTTGAAAGCCTGCCTTAAAATTTTGGGACGGCTGCAATCGGATGCATTGCGTCCGCCTCAGCCATTGGCCACAGTGTCCGAGTATCACACGCTTGAACATGCTCTCAAGCACGCTCTGAGTTAATGCAATTGGTTGTCAGAAGGAATGGGTCTATGCACAAAGGATTTCGTGGCACTTACACGGTTATGATAACACCGTTTAACGAGCAGCAGAATGTCAATGTGAAGGCCTTGCGTGATCTGACGGAATGGCAAATCCAGCAGGGTATTCATGGTTTGATCCCGCTTGGCTCCACAGGCGAATTCCTGTCGATGACCGAGGATGAAAAAGCATTAGTTGCCGAAACCGTGATCCAGACAGCCGCCAAGCGGGTGCCTGTTCTGATCGGGACGGGTGCCGAAGATACCCGCGACGTGGTGCGCCTGAGTCGTCAGGCCGAAACGCTCGGTGCGGATGGTGTCATGATTATTCCACCGTTCTACTGCACGCCGACCGAGGACGAGTTATATCATCATTACAAGACCGTCGCCGAAGCCATTTCGATTCCAATTATGGTCTACAATAATCCGGCAACGGCCAATGTTGATTTGCGTCCTGAATTCTGTGCCCGCCTCGCCCAGATCGATGGTTGTGATTACATTAAGGAGTCGACTCTGGAAGTTACCCGCGTGCGGGACATCATCCGGCTGTGCGGCGACAAGATGACAGTGTTCGGCGGGATTTTGGGGTTTGAATCCTTTGTGGATGGCGCGCAGGGCTGGGTGGCTGTTGCCTCTAATGTAGCCCCCAAGGCCATGGCCCGTTTGTTCGAAATGGTGGCCGATGAGGACAGAGTGCGTGATGCCCATGCCCATTATTTGCATTGGCTGCCGATTATCGAAGCGGTTTTCGGGCAGAAATATGTCGGTGGCACCAAAGCGCTGCTCAATCATATGGGTTTTCCGGCAGGCCGCCCGCGTCCGCCGCGACTGCCTTTGCCTGCTCCGATTGACCAGCAAATGAAAGATCTGGTCAAGCAGTTCTCCTTGCAATTCAAACTCGTCTGACCCGATGCAAAGCCGGGCCGGACACGCTTCGACCGAGAGTGATCAGGATATACCCATCACCTTTTCAGGGCGGCAGCTGATTGCCCGCAAGGGTGAAAGTCTGGCAGCTGTTTTGTTGCGCCATAATGAATTCCATCTGTGCGACAGCAAGACAGGTGAACCGCGCGGCGGTTTTTGTGGCATGGGCGTCTGTCACGATTGCCTTGTGACCGTGGATGAGCGGATTAGCCAGCGGGCCTGCCTGACAACGGTTTATCCCCGGATGGAGGTCGAGCGGCAGCCCAATTCGAATATCGATCTGTCGGCCAAAAAGGATTTGGCGACAGTTCCGCATACCGAATGGGAGTATGAAGATGTCGATGTGCTGATTATCGGCGCAGGCCCTGCGGGGTTGAGCACGGCTTTGTCTGTGGCGCGAAGCGGGAGCAGCCTCTCAATCGTCATTCTGGATGAGCGCAAATTGGCAGGAGGGCAATATTACAAACAGGCTGTCATTGATGGCGCGCCCAATGACCGGCAAATGCAGGAAGGGGCCGGTCTGATCAGTCGGGTCATGGAAGCGGGTGTCGACCTGCGCAATGATCATCTGGTTGCGGCAGGCTTCAGGCAGGCTAACGGACAGATCGAGATCATCAGTACCCATAACGGCACTGCGCATATAATCAGGCCCCGTTATTTGGTGATTGCGACCGGCGCCTATGAAACCCCGCCGTTGATCGAAGGGTGGACACTGCCCGGTGTGATGACAACCGGTTATCTCCAGACGGCGTTGCGAAGCTATGGTGCATTTCCCGACAAGCCGGTCCTGATCGCCGGTAACGGCCCGCTGAACATGCAGGTGGCTGTGGAGCTAGCCGATGCAGGCGCCCATGTCGTGGCCGTTGTGGAAGCTGCCCGCGCCCCGTGGACACAGCTCATCGCAGGGCTGGCTCTGTTGAAAGCCGATCCGTCGCTGGCCTTGAACGGGCTGGGTTTGTTGTGGCGTTTGAACCGGCACAAAATTCCGGTGCTGTGGGGCGCGAGAGTCGAAAAAATCGAGGGGGAGACGCAGGTCGAAACCTTGCTTGTCCATTCGCTTGATGCTGCCTCGCAACCGATCCGTTTTGAGGCCGGTGTAGTGTGTCTTGGTGAGGGCTTTACGGCCGCCGCCGAACTAGCTTGTTTGCTGGGCTGCGAGCAGGAGACCAATCCGGTTGCCGGACAGCGCGTTGAAATCCGCCGTGGACCGGATGGGTCAACGTCACAACCCGATATTTTCGTGGTGGGCGAGGCCGGAGGTTTCGGAGGCGCCCATGTCGCTATGGCGCAAGGCAGGCTGGCAGGGCAAGCCATAGCATCTCGCTTTGACTTTGGTCACAGCGAAGATCGCACCGCTTTGCAAGACGTAAACAGACACCGTTTGTTCCAGAAAAAATTGTGGGAGAGCTTTGCCGCCCCGCCCCGCAAGCTGTCCGATGCCGCCCCCCAAACTCTTGTCTGCCGCTGCGAAAGTCTGTCGATTGCTGCGTTGCGCGCCATCATTACGGAGCATGATGTGCGTGATATCGGCACACTCAAACGCCTGTCGCGGGCAGGCATGGGCCGCTGTCAATCACGCTATTGCGGATCGTATTTGCATGAATTGCTGCATGAGCAGCCTATCCATCATACACAGCGGTTGGTGATGCAGGTTCCTATCAGACCAGTACCGGTAGCCAGTCTGGCGATGGAAAAGCCCGAATGGCTGGGCCACAAACATTCTTTGTTGCCCGGCCGACTGCAATCGCAGCCGCATAATGAGGATATTCCCCGTGATGTGGCGATTGTGGTGATTGGTGCCGGAATTGCCGGACTGTCAACAGCGATGAATCTTGCCTTGGCTGGAGAGGATGTGATTGTTGTAGACCGGAGCTGGCCCAATGCCTCGGCTTCGGGCGGCAATGCCGGAAGTTTGCACGGGCAATTGCTCTCGTTCGATTTTGATAAACACTCGAAAGCCGGAGGTTCCCAGGCCCTCAAGACACTGGTGTTGCAACGCGATTCAATCGCGCTGTGGAAAGAGTTGCAGCAGGGGTCACCGCTGGATTTCGAAATCAAGATCACCGGCGGCTTGATGGTTGCCGAAACTGAGCAAGATTTGTTTTCTCTGAAAGTCAAAGCCGCCCTTGAACGGGAACAGGGAATCCCTTGTGAAGTGATAGGCCGTAACGAATTGCGTGCCATGGAGCCTGCGCTTGACGAGCGGTTTTTAGGGGCAGCTTTTTGCCCGATTGAGGGCAAGATCAATCCGCTGGTTGCTACACAAGCCGTCATGACCAAAGCGCGACAGGCGGGGGCACGAATTTTTTCGTGTTGCGAGGTTCGCCATATCGAACGAACAGCTTCGGGCTTTCTGATCGATACCAATGACGGCCCCATCAGGGCAGGCCGGATCGTCAATGCAGCTGGGGCCTTTTCCTCACGGATCGGTTCGATGCTCTCGACGCGGATCCCGGTGTTCGGGGCTCCTTTGCAGATGATCGTGACGGAATCGGCGCAACCGATGGTCCACTCACTCATCGCCCATGCTGCCCGTCATCTGACCTTGAAACAGGCCGGTA
>CAWUMW010000028.1:0-15830 GCA_963923415.1 uncultured Hyphomicrobiales bacterium
AAATTGGAACCCGGCAATAGAGATCTGCCCCATCTCTTTGAAACACACTATGGGCTTTGATTGAGATAAAAATGTAAAGGTCACCTGATGGGCCACCGCGCAAGCCGCCCTCGCCTTCCCCGGCCAGTCGGATGCGGGTTCCATCTTCAACACCGGCTGGAACATTCACTGATAAAGTGCGTTCACGCGTTGAGCGACCTGATCCACCACAATCTGCGCATGGATTTTCAATGGTTTCGCCACGTCCCTGACAATGCGGGCATGTTCTTTCAATGGAGAAAAAGCCTTGCGAAGCGCGCACCCGACCTTGGCCGCCACAGGTCGAACAGGGTTTGGGTTTGCTGCCCGCTTTGGCACCACTACCTTTGCAGCTCTCGCAACTGATAGCGACCGGAATGGTGATTGTTGCTGCTTTGCCTTTGAAGGCATCTTCTAAGGTTATTTCAAGATTATAGCGTAAATCTGAGCCCCGTTCGCGGCCTCCAGCCTGTTGGCGCCGGCCGCGACCTGTCATTTCACCGAATAAATCTTCAAAAATATCCGACATGGTGCTGCCGAAATCATTGGAGAATCCGCCCATACCACCGCCTTGCTCAAAGGCAGCATGGCCGAAGCGATCATAGGCGCCTCGTTTTTGCGGATCGGAGAGGGTCTGATAGGCCTCGTTGAGTTCTTTGAACCGAATTTCCGCCTCTTCATTGCCGGGATTACGGTCAGGATGCCATTTCATAGCGAGTTTGCGAAAGGCTGACTTTAATTCCGCTTCATCTGCAGTGCGGCTTACACCTAGAATTTCGTAATAATCACGTTTGCTCATGATTGTGTTACCGCCGGCCAAAAAAGAAAAAACGATTTAAAATAAAGCTGTATCATGCATCAAACCCGATGCAGGGCACCGGGTTTGATCTGTGACAGACGGGCTCAAATAAGATTAAGCCCGCTTTTTCTTGTCATCGTCTCCAACTTCACGGAAATCAGCATCAATCACATCATCTTTGGCATGGCCAGAGGAGTGATGCTCCTCAGCGTGAGGGGCGCCCGCTTGGGCATCCGCACCGGATTGCTGCGCAGCATAAGCTGCTTCGCCGAGTTTCATTGAGGCTTGCATCAATTCCGTTGTTTTGGTTTTGATGGCTTCAGCATCGTCTTTTTCAAGCACAGCTTTCAAGGCATCAAGAGCGGTTTTGACATTGGCTTTATCAGCCTCTCCGACTTTGTCGCCATGTTCAGAAAGCGACTTTTCGGTTTGGTGCATCAGGCTTTCGCCCTGATTGCGAGCTTCCACCAATTCGCGGCGTTCTTTGTCTTCGGCCGCATGGGCCTCTGCGTCCTTGACCATCTTTTCAATATCAGAGTCAGAAAGACCACCAGAGGCTTGGATACGGATTTGTTGTTCCTTGCCGGTCGCTTTGTCTTTGGCCGTGACACTGACGATGCCGTTGGCATCGATATCGAAAATAACTTCCACTTGCGGGACACCGCGCGGAGCAGGCGGCAAACCAACCAGATCAAATTGACCGAGCATTTTATTGTCTGCGGCCATTTCGCGCTCCCCTTGGAAAACACGAATGGTCACAGCGGTCTGGTTATCTTCGGCTGTCGAGAAAACCTGGCTCTTTTTGGTCGGAATGGTTGTGTTCCGGTCGATGAGGCGGGTAAAGACGCCACCGAGCGTTTCAATACCGAGCGAGAGTGGGGTGACGTCAAGCAACAGCACGTCTTTGACGTCGCCTTGCAACACACCAGCCTGAACAGCAGCACCAATCGCCACCACTTCGTCCGGGTTCACGCCTTTATGAGGCTCTTTCCCGAAGAATTGTTTGACGACATCCTGAACCTTCGGCATGCGGGTCATCCCGCCGACCAAGATCACTTCATCAATTTCACCGGCTGACAGGCCGGCATCTTTGAGGGCTTTTTTGCAAGGCTCGATGGTGCGTTGCACAAGATCATCAACCAGCGCTTCGAATTTGGCGCGCGTCAGTTTCAAGGTCAAATGCTTCGGACCGGTTGCATCGGCCGTGATGTAAGGCAGATTGATTTCGGTCTGTGTGGTAGATGACAGCTCGATTTTGGCTTTTTCGGCTGCTTCTTTCAGACGTTGCAGTGCAAGCTTGTCATTGCGCAGGTCCATGCCCTGTTCTTTTTTGAACTCGTCGGCAAGATATTCGACCAGACGCATGTCAAAGTCTTCACCTCCCAGGAAGGTATCACCATTGGTGGATTTAACTTCGAAAACCCCGTCGCCGATTTCCAGAATGGACACGTCGAATGTCCCGCCGCCCAAATCATAAACAGCGATGGTGCCGGATTTCTTGTCGAGACCATAGGCCAAAGCAGCTGCTGTTGGCTCGTTGATAATGCGCAAGACTTCCAGACCGGCGATTTTCCCTGCATCTTTGGTGGCTTGGCGCTGGGCATCATTGAAATAGGCAGGAACCGTAATCACGGCCTGCGTGACGGTTTGGCCGAGGAAAGACTCAGCCGTTTCCTTCATCTTTTGCAAGATAAAGGCGGAAATTTGCGAAGGCGAATAATCCGTGCCCTGTGCGCGCACCCATGCATCGCCATTTTTGGCATTGATAATTTCGTAAGGTACCAGACCCTTGTCTTTCTGGGTCATCGGATCGTTATAAGTGCGTCCGATCAGCCGCTTGATGGCAAAAAAAGTGCCTTCCGGATTGGTCACAGCCTGCCGTTTGGCGGGTTGGCCGACCAGCCGCTCTTCAGAATTAGAAAAAGCGACAACTGAGGGTGTGGTGCGTGCGCCTTCCGCGTTTTCAATCACGCGGGGGGTCGAGCCTTCCATCACGGCAACGCAAGAATTGGTTGTTCCGAGGTCAATACCGATAACTTTAGCCATTTCTTATTCCTTTTCTATGCGAGATCACCATACCCCGAAGCGGCATTGGCAATTGGCTCATGACCATCCGTGTTGATGTGTGATGGAGGAGGAGCCGATCTCCGAATTTCGATGAAAGACCTCATCAGCCTTTCGCTTCTCCCGCTATATATGAAGGCTATCCACAGGCTACAAGGAGCCAAAAAGCAGGAAATGAAAGAATTTTTGAAAAAGAGGCCCGTCTTTGGTTGTAGGGGGTAGAGCCTCTCATCGAAGGAAAAGGCGTTGCTTTAAAGAGGAGGTGCGATTTTTCCAGCTTCCCAGCCGAGCATGGCCTGTTTGCGGGTGATACCCCAATGATAGCCGGTCAAAGCCCCTGATTTCCCTAAAACGCGGTGGCAAGGAACCACAAAGGAAATCGGATTACGGCCAACTGCGGCTCCGACAGCGCGCGCGGCTTTCGGGCGTCCGATATGACTGGCGAGGTCGGAATAGGTTGTTGCTTGGCCGAGCGGAATTTTAAGCAAAGCCTGCCAGACTTCTATTTCAAAATCAGAGCCAATGAGCACCAGTCTTAAGGGCTGATCGGCCATCCAGTGGTCTTCACAAAAGATACGCGCTGCAAAAAATTGAGTTTTCTCTTGAGATTCAAGGAAGTGGGCGAGCGGCCATCGGCGTTTCATATCCGCTAAAGCGGCTTGCCGATCCCCATCATCAACAAAACCCAGACCAGCCAAACCGCGGGGGGTCGAAACCAACAGCGTTTCACCAAATGGAGAGGGATGGAAGCCGTAATGGAGCTCAAGACCGGCTGCTTTATTCTTCCATTCACCGGGGCTGAGGGCTTCGTGACTGACAAACAGATCATGTAATCGCCCCGGGCCAGACAGGCCTAATTCCAGTGAGGTTTCAAGAACTGAGGCGGCATGGTCAAGTAAGGTCCGGGCATGATCAAGCGTAATGGCTTGCAAAAACGCTTTGGGTGATAAACCCGCCCAGCGATCAAATAAATGACGTAAATGGGCCGACGATAACCCGGTATGATCAGCAATTTCTTGTAAATCAGGCTGTTGCCGCCAATGGGTTCCGATGAATTGGAGCGCTTTGCGAATATGATCGTAATCGGCTTGGGCGAGATCAAGTCGCTCAGAAGGGGTCAATATTGGCATCGTGTGGGATGATGAAGGCGACATGAAGACGGTCCAGATTGATAATGTAAGCGTGAGTTTAAACCTGGACCAGTCCAATACCACCCGAAAACGCGGATGAGTCCAAACAAAGCATGTTAAAAACTATTTTTAAACAAAGGACCTTTGCGGGCTTCTTGCAAGGCAGAGCTTAGGCACTGCCGAAAATCTTGGCGTTCTTCCAGTGATAAGGACTCGGCAATTGGCACTTTTACACCGCGGGAAACAAGCAGTAACCGTCTTATTTCCTCATCATGTCCTGTATCACTCTCTAAGCGGGTCCAAATTGGAGTGAAAGACCAGCGTGCTTCTTGGCCTCTCGGATCGACTTTGCGCAGCTGTAATTCCAAGGCGTGGAGTTTGATTTCTTCAAAAGCGCGCGCTTCTTTTAGATTATACCAAAAGGCCCAATATAACAGAGCAATATCAAGACCATAAAAACCTGCTACCGGCCAAAATCCCATAACAAGAAAGGGAATAGCGGCAAACAGGCCGCTGAAAGCGACCAATCCGATGATCAGTCTTAATTGGGATGAAGAGAGCGAGCGATGAGGCCGCAGCAAGGCAGAAAAGAGCAGCGGACCGTTCTCTGAGAGAGCGTCTGCAGGTCGTTTGTTTGCGCTCTGTTTTTCCATCGAAAACACATTATAAAGAGTGGAGGAAGACGAGGGATAAAAGACGGTTCGAATGATGTCAAAATTATCAGATCGCGCAACAAAATCTGCAAAAAAACCGGTAAAACTTTTATCTGAAGCGGTGGTTCATGAAATTTTTTCGCGCTTGCGGGCGATTGAACCTGAGCCTAAGGGCGAATTATATCATGTCAACGCCTATACTTTATTAGTTGCGGTGGTTTTATCGGCTCAAGCTACTGATGCCGGGGTTAATAAAGCCACGCGTCCGCTTTTTAAAAAGATCCGGACTGCCAAAGCGATGTTGGATTTTGGCGAGGAAAATTTGCGCGAGGCGATCAAAACAATCGGGTTGTTTCGGACAAAAGCAAAAAATGTCATCGCTTTATCGGATATTTTGCAGCGTGATTATAAGGGTCAGGTGCCAGCTGAACGCGATTTGTTGCAGGCTTTACCGGGGGTTGGGCGAAAAACCGCCAATGTGGTCTTAAATATGGCTTTTGGACAGCCGACACTGGCCGTTGATACTCATGTCTTTCGGGTCGCCAATCGATTAATGTTGGCACCTGGAAAAACGGTTTTAGATGTTGAATTGGCTCTTGAAAAACGTATCCCGTCAGAATTTTTGCTGCATGCGCATCATTGGTTGATTTTACACGGACGCTATTTGTGTAAAGCCCGATTGCCAGAATGTTGGCGGTGTCCGTTAACGGATCTTTGTCCATTCGAACCGAAAAGCACAGCGCGGGCCGTTTGAATGGTTGCCTGCCTCATCAACCAACTTTATAGGGGCTGTCTGGTTAGAAGAGGGGGTTGGATCGCCTTGTTTTAATCCGATCAACTTCATTCCGTGTCATAAAAAGAGAGACCCGCCGAGAGCATGGCGACGCTTCACCATCATCCATTTTGTCCGCATTCGCGTTTTATTCGGCTTGTTTTGGGAGAATTCGGTCTTGAGGCCGATCTTGTCGAAGAACAAGTCTGGGAACGGAATGAGGCTTTTTTGCAGCTCGATCCGCAGGGGCGCACGCCTGTTTTTGTTGAAGGACAGATCGGCGCCGTAGGTGGGGCCACGGTTATTGCCGAATATTTGGATGAAACCCGGGGGTTAGCGCTTGGTGATCGTCGCCTTTTGCCCGATGATCCGCGTGGACGCGTCGAAGTGCGGCGGTTACTGGATTGGTTTAACGGCAAAATGTTTATGGAAGTCACAGATTATCTGATGACAGAACGCGTTTTCAAACGGTTGATGCCGAGCCACCAAGGTGGAGGAGCACCCGATGTGGCTTCTATGCGCGCAGGGCGCAACAATATCCGTTATCATCTTGCCTATGTTGGCTTTTTAATGCGCAATCGAAATTGGTTGGCCGGTGATCGGCTCACTTATGCGGATCTCGCTGCTGCGGCTCAATTTTCATGTGCTGATTATTTAGGGGATGTTCCTTGGCAAGACAATGAACAAGCCAAACAATGGTATGCGCGGATTAAATCGCGGCCGTCTTTTCGTCCGCTTCTGATGGATCGGTTGAGTGGGATGCCCCCAGCCGATCATTATGCGGATCTCGATTTTTGAAAGCGGAGACTCTGAAACACGCGCTGCAAAAAAGAGCTCAATCGCTCGGATTTTGTGTCATGCGTGTTACAGAAGCCGATCTTCCCGCTGAAGATGGTGAGGGTTTACGGGATTATCTCGCCAATTCCTATCATGGTGATATGGATTGGATGTTGGAGAGTGTCGACCGTCGGCAGCATCCGCGTGCTTTATGGCCCGAGGCGCGTTCAGCCATCCTTTTGGGCATGAGTTATGCGCCCGAAGATAATCCACTTAATGCTCTGACTTTAAAAGACCGAGGCTTGATTTCCGCTTATGCCCGTTCGCGCGACTATCATGATGAGATAAAAGGAAAGCTCAAACAATGCGCGGCTTTACTGGCGGCCGATGGTCATGCCGTTAAGGTTTTCGTTGATACCGCACCCTTGATGGAAAAACCGCTGGCGCGCCAAGCAGGCCTAGGCTGGCAAGGCAAACATACGGTTATCGTCAGTAGGCAGCATGGTAATTGGTTGTTGTTGGGCGTGATTTTAACCACGGCATTGTTACCTCATGATCGCGCTGAGACGGATCATTGTGGATCATGCCGGCGCTGTTTGGATATTTGTCCAACCCGAGCATTTCCGGCTCCTTACCAATTGGATGCGCGCCGCTGCATCACCTATTTAACAGTTGAACATAAAGGATCGATTCCAACAGAATTTCGTACAGCCATTGGAAACCGGATTTTTGGCTGTGATGATTGTTTGGCGGTTTGTCCGTGGAATAAATTTGCTCAGATGGGACAAACATGGCAGCGGACTTCTCGCGCAGATCTTGCCCATCTCGCCTTGGAGGATTTGTTGCAATTGGATGAGGCAGATTTTCGAATAGAATTTGCCACCACGCCGATCAAGCGGACGGGATATCGTCGCTTCATGAGGAATGTTTTAATTGCTGCAGGAAATGCTGCGCAAAAAAATTTACGTCAATGGGTTGAACCTTATTTGATACATGCCGATTCTTTATTACGTGGAACAGCAGTGTGGGCGTTTTCTCGTCTGGCAAGCCAACAAGAAATACAAGACGCTTATCAAAAAATCTGTCATGTTGAGCAAGATGAAGAGGTTTTAACGGAATGGAAACAGGCCTTGTCAGGGCTCGCTGTACCAATAGATGAATATCGGATTTTGTGAGGGGGGTTTTATGTCATCCTTGCTGGTTTTTGGATATGGATATACTGCGCGTTATTTTGTTGGCGCAGTCCAAACAGATTTTAAAACGTTTTACGGAACCACACGCCGATCACACCCCAAATCCGAAGGACAGGTGACCTTATTGCGCTTTGATGGCGTGGATGTTGATCCAGTTTTGCATGAAGCTGTTCTGAACGCCCATGCTGTTTTAGTGTCCATTCCGCCCGATGAGCGGGGCGATCCGGTGCTGGATGCTTTTTCTGATTTATTAGCAGCCAATAAGCAGGTGCGGTGGATTGGTTATTTATCCAGTGTTGGAGTTTATGGCGATCATCAAGGGGCGTGGGTTGATGAACATGCGCCGCTTTATCCTCAGAATGAACAATCCAAGCGGCGCGTTGAAGCGGAACAGTCTTGGCTTGATTGGGGTCAAGAAACAGGCGTGCCCGTTCATATTTTCAGATTGGCTGGAATTTATGGACCCGGGCAGAATGCCTTGATCAATCTTAAACAGGGCACGGCAAAACGCATTATGAAAGACGGCCAGATTTTTAATCGCATTCATGTTGAAGATATTGCAACGATTTTACGTGCTTCTTTGCATCATCCCGACCCCGAAGCGATTTATAATGTATGTGATGATGAACCCTCTCCAGCGCATGAGGTTGTCACCTATGCCGCTGAAAAACTCGGCGTGCCTGTGCCACCTGCTGTTCCTTTTGAAAAGGCCGTTTTGTCGCCGATGGCGTTGCGCTTTTATAGTGAGAATAAACGGGTCTCCAATGCTTTAATCAAACAGGATTTAGGTGTTGAACTGGCTTACCCGACCTATCGGCATGGGATCGATGCATTGTTGAAAGCGGGTGAGGGGCGGTAGGCACTTTATCGGGATCAGGTGGCGTAACGATTTCCGTCCATGCCGAAATATGAAACATATTTTGGATGAATGTCAGAAACAGGCAAAATCACCAGCACATCTGTTGTACCAAATTGATGATCAATCACGGCATCTGGTCCAAAGCGAGCGCCAATACGCAAATAGGCTTTGATTAAAGGCGGCATGGCATGGAGGGCGGTTTTGCTATCTATTTCAGTGAGCCTTAATCGATCTAAAGGAATAGCACGCGATTTTTGAGCTGAAACCATCCATTCTGATTTTGCTTGTGCATGATGGTGAAGAAAATTGAGTGGCAAAGTGAGATATTCTAGATCAGTTCCTGCAAAACTAGCGCATCCGAATAAGACATCCATTTTATGATGGCGCACATAGGCCCAGATTCCATGCCATAATAATTCAATGGTTCGTTTATCCCGATAGGCGGCTTCGACGCAGGATCGCCCTAATTCTAAAAAGCGCAAATTTTTATGACGGTTCAAGATTGGCGCAAGATCAAATTCATTGGCTGAATAAAAGCCGCCATGACGGAGCGCAACATCTTGCCGTAAAAGACGATAAGTTCCTACCACGCGGGGTTTAAAAGATAATGTGGCGAAAGTTTTAGATGATTTGGCAGGTGGAGCTGTATCAACAACTAAAAGATGGTCACAAATTTCATCAAATGGGTCGATATCGCGACGTTTAAGCCGACTTGAAAAATCAGGAATCGCCGACATTTCTTCGAAAAAGACCCGATAGCGAAGTTTTTGTGCACGCTTAATATCTTTGACAGAACGAGCCAAGCGTACTTCGAGTGAACCAGATTTTCCTAAAACTTCAGACTGTTCAGCTTGCGGAAGAATTTTATCCAGTAAATCAGAGGAAAAAGCAGATTTTAAAGCACCATGAAAAAAAGCAGGTGTAATCATTCTGACTGTCTCCGTGACGTAAGATTACAGTGTGACAGCATATGCTTAAGAAATTAGCATGAAAATTTTATGACATGAAGTCTTGAAGATCTAATGAAGCCATTAAGGTTCGAAATTCTGCGACATGGAACGATAAGATAAGGCTTCGGCGAGATGGGGTCGTTTGACTGTTTCACTCCGATCCAAATCGGCAATCGTTCGCGCGACTTTTAGAATACGGTGATAGCTGCGCGCGGTGAGCCGCAACGCGTCCGCGGCTTGTTGGAGCAGATCAAGTCCCGGCTGATCGGTTTGGCAAAGGGCAGGTAAGAGGGCAACCGGACATTGGGCGTTGGTGCTTAAATGGCCCTGATCGAGCTGCGTATAACGGGCTTTTTGTCGTAAGCGGGCGTCGAGAACGCGTTGGGCAACCTCAGCTGAGGATTCGCCGGTATGATGGGTCATCAGATCGCGTGCGCGAACGGCAGGGACATCAAGATATAAATCCATCCGGTCAAGAAAAGGACCGGACAAACGCGATTGATACAAAGCCACGCATTTTTCATTGGGTGCACGCTTACAGGCATAGCCGGGTTCAAGTGCTAGACCGCATCGACAAGGATTCATGGCGGCAATCAGCTGAAACCGGGCAGGATAGGCAATACGGTGATTGGCACGGGCGATAATGATTTCACCACTTTCGAGCGGTTGGCGTAAACTATCCAAAACTTGCGGCTGGAATTCTGGTAATTCGTCCAAGAATAAAACCCCATGATGCGCAAGGGAGGCTTCACCAGGGCGGGCATGCAGACCGCCACCAACTAAAGCCGGCATCGAGGCAGAATGGTGTGGGCTACGAAAGGGGCGTTGGGCAGTCAGAGCTCCATTGGCGAGCAAACCGGCCACAGAATGAATCATCGAGACTTCGAGCAGTTCTTGCGGCAGTAGCTTTGGCAAAATAGAGGGCAAGCGAGCTGCCAACATGCTTTTGCCAGCTCCCGGTGGTCCGTTGAGCAACAAATTATGACCGCCTGCGGCGGCAATTTCCAAGGCACGCCGCGCGGATTCTTGGCCTTTGATATCGGCCAGATCAGGCAATGAGGTCGACGCGTCGCGTAACACGGGCTCGGGACGGCGCATGACCTGGCTGCCTTTGAAATGATTGGCCAGTTGAACAAGAGAGGTCGGTGCGAGAATCGGTAAATCACTGGAGGCCCAGGCAGCCTCCGAACCGCAAGCCTGCGGACAAATCAAACCAAGTTGATGGTGATTGGCAGCGATAGCGGCAGGAAGTACGCCGGCAACCGGTGAAATGGATCCATCAAGGGCTAATTCGCCCAATACCAAATAAGAATCGAGCGCATCAGAGGGAATAGCCCCAATGGCTGCCATGATGGCGAGGGCAATCGGCAGATCATAATGACTCCCTTCTTTGGGTAAATCGGCGGGGGCGAGATTCACTGTGATGCGCTTAAGCGGCAGGGCGAGACCGGACGCTGTTAAGGCAGCGCGGACCCGTTCACGCGATTCCGCGACCGCTTTATCAGCGAGACCGACAATCATGAAAATAACGCGGCCCGGTGCAATTTGCACCTGAACATCGACTTTCAAAGCATCGATACCTGAAAAGGCGACCGTGCTGACGCGTGCTGTCATGCGGGCATTTGCTCCACTCAAAAATCCCAGAATAACAGCCGGAGAATGAAACAACCCTGCCCAAACGATCAGGGTTTACTCACACTTGAGTGAATTAATCTTTTTTAGGATCGTGATTTGAGCTGATAGAGGGCATCCAGTGCTTCCCGCGGGGTCAACTGGTCAGGATCAAGCGTGGCTAAATATTCTCGCACCGCATCTTGTGCGGGCGCTTGCGGGATCGCTGCAGGGACATGCAATGAAAAAAGCGGAAGATCATCAACCATTTTTTCAATCGGATTCTGTCGATCCTGTGCTTCTAATTCTTCGAGGATCAAACGGGCCCGATCAATAACGGCTTGAGGCAATCCGGCAAGCCGCGCTACTTGAATCCCATAGCTGCGGTCTGCGGTGCCGGTGATCACTTCATGTAAAAAAACCACATCCCCTTTATGATCAGCCACGCGCAAAGTGAGCAGGCGTAAGCGGGGAAGTTTTTGGGCCAAAGCGGTGAGTTCATGAAAATGCGTGGCAAATAAGCCACGGCACCGATTATGGGCGTGCAAATGCTCGATGGTGGCCCAAGCAATCGACAAACCGTCATAGGTGGCGGTACCACGACCAATTTCATCCAAAATCACCAGCGAGCGGTCTGTCGCTTGATGGAGAATGGTTGCGGTTTCAATCATTTCAACCATAAAGGTTGAGCGACCGCGGGCAAGATCATCAGCGGCCCCAACGCGTGAGAACAGACGGTCGACCAATCCGAAATGGGCATAATCAGCAGGAACAAAACTGCCCATTTGTGCCAAAATGGCGAGCAAGGCGTTTTGGCGCAAAAAGGTTGATTTACCGGCCATATTCGGACCAGTCATCAAGGCAATGCAGCCAGCATTGTGTCCGTCTTCAGCGCTGAGTTGGGTATGATTGGCAACAAAGACATGGCCATCGCGCTTTAACGCGGCTTCAACAACTGGATGACGTCCACCTTTGATATTAAAGGCCAGACCGGTGTCGAGGATTGGGCGCGTCCAGCCGCTTTCTTCGGCACGTTCTGCAAGAGCTGCGCCGACATCCAAAATGGCCAAAGCATCAGCAGCCTGTTTGAGGGCTTGTTCATGGTCTAAAACAAGCAGCGCGAGGCGTTCGAAGAGTCCAAGTTCAAGCGCTAGCGCCCGATCAGCGGCGGAAGCAATTTTGCTTTCGAGTTCACTGAGGGCAACGGTCGAGAAGCGCATCGCCCCTTGCATGGTCTGCCGATGCACAAAGAGGGATTGATGAGGAGGCTTGATCAGCTCCTCGCCGACAGCTTGTGGCACTTCAACAAAATAGCCCAGAAAATGATTATGCTTGATCCGTAAACTGCGTGCGCCGGTCTGTTCTGCATAATCAGCTTGTAAACGGGCAATGACCTGTCGGCTTTCATCACGCAAAGCGCGCGTTTCATCGAGTTCAGGCAAAAACCCAGTTTTGATAAACCCGCCATCCCGCGTCTTCAGAGGAAGAGATTCGGCAAGCGCTTCTTCGAGTTGACGGAATAAATCGGGATGGATGGCTTGTAAATTTTTGCAAGCAGATTGGAGTTCCGGTGGCATCACTGCATGCGCCGAAAGGGCTGTGGCAATATCTGTCATGGCACTTAAGCCATCCCGCAATGCGGCTAAATCGCGTGGGCCGCCCCGCCCCATGGCAAGGCGGGCGAGCGCGCGGGCGACATCGGGCGCCCCTTTGAGATGGCTGCGCACCATCTGACGGGCTGATGGGGAGTCAGTGAAAAATGATACGCTGTCGAGTCGTTCGGTAATTGTGTTCAGATCTGTTAAAGGACCGGATAAACGTTCTGCTAACAGACGGGCTCCGCCCGGGCTGATGGTGCGATCTAGGGTTGCCAGCAGACTTCCGGTTTTATCGCCGGACAGGGTGCGGGTCAGTTCAAGATTAGCGCGGGTTGCAGCGTCTAATCGCATGCCACCTGCGCTTGAATCCGATTGTGGTGGGGAGAGAGGCGGTCGTGCTCCTAATTGGGTTCGCTCAATATAAAGCAGCACACTGGCGGCCGCGATGATTTCACATCGGCCAAGCGTGCCAAATCCTGCTAATGTGCTCACGCCGAAATAGTCCCGCAGGCGCTTTTCAGAAGAGGCAAAATCAAATCCATCGCGCGCTAATGGCGTTAAGGAGGCTTGCGTTTCCCGCCAATAGGGCTGCAGGTCTTTGTCATCCAACAGACTATCCGGCAGCAATAATTCGCGCGGTGCATAGCGGGCCAATTCGGCGCCTAAGGCAAGCTCGTCGATTTCACGCGTTACAAAACGGCCGGTGGAAATGTCGCAAGCCGCAAAACCATAGATCCATCCTCCATCGGAACGGCGGATGCGGGCAATCGCGGCAAGCCAATTTGCAGCTCCGGGTTCAAGGAGAGTGTCTTCGGTCAAGGTGCCCGGTGTGACCAGCCGAACGACATCGCGTTTAACAACCGATTTGGAGCCTCTTTTTTTGGCTTCGGCAGGATCTTCGGTTTGTTCACAGACTGCGACACGATGGCCAGCCGCGATTAGGCGTTGCAAATAATCATCGGCGCGCTCAACCGGCACGCCGCACATCGGGATATCATCCCCTTGATGTTTGCCGCGCTTGGTGAGCACAATTCCCAAGGTGCGCGAAGCGATTTCCGCATCTTGGAAAAACAATTCATAAAAATCACCCATCCGATAAAACAGCAGCGATCCCGGATTCGCGGCTTTGATTTCAATATATTGCGCCATCATCGGGGTCACGGGATGGGCTGCGGTGGCAGGTGTCTTTTGATCGGTCATGCTTGTGACTTAGCAAAGCTAGAGGGTGCTTTCACCGCAAAAACGAGCCATGCGTGGGCTTCACACAGGATTTATTCCAGAGGCGGTCAGGATTTTGAAAAAAGCAGGGATTGAATGAAAGGTTGACCATTCAAAATCAGGCATTGGATCAGTATAGGAAGTGAATGCGGTTTTCAGATCCTTTGCCTATTGATGACGTGCTCGAGACTCTTGTCGAGTCTTTGGCACATAAAAACCGAGCAGTTTTGATTGCTCCGCCCGGAGCCGGAAAAACCACGCGCGTGCCCTTGGCTTTGCTTGATCAAACATGGAGCAAGGGTAAACGCATTTTGGTATTGGAGCCACGGCGTCTAGCGGCGCGGGCAGCGGCTCAGCGGCTTGCCGAACAGGTCGGGGGGCAAGTTGGAGGGACCGTTGGTTTAAGGATCCGGTTGGAGAGCCGGATTGGTCCACAGACCCGAATTGAAGTGATCACGGAGGGGATTTTTACCCGGATGATCTTAGATGATCCGGAATTATCCGATGTGGCTGCGATACTTTTTGATGAATTTCACGAGCGATCTCTCGATGCCGATTTGGGTTTGGCTCTGGCTCTTGATGTACAAAATACGCTGAATCCGGCTTTGCGTCTTTTGGTCATGTCCGCCACATTGGATGGCGGGCGCGTTTCTCAACTGTTGCACGATGCGGATGTGATCCAAAGTGAGGGCCGGTCTTTTCCGGTCACAACACGCTATCGACCGCGAGATCCGCAACACTCTGTTGAAGATGCTGTCTTTTCAACACTCTTAGAGGCCGTTCAACAGGATCAGGGATCGATTTTGGTCTTTTTGCCGGGTCAGGCAGAGATCCTCCGACTGGCTCGACGTTTGGCTGCGGAGAAGCGGCTATCTGAATTTTTAATTGCGCCTTTATACGGAAACCTTGATCCTCATATGCAAGATCAGGCCATTAAACCCTGTGGGCAAGGACGCAGAAAACTTGTTTTGGCGACTGCCATTGCCGAAACGTCCCTGACCATTGAAGATGTGCGGATTGTTATTGATAGTGGCTTATCGCGCGTTCCGCATTATGAACCGGATTTGGGGCTGACACGCTTAAAAACGGTGCGCGTTTCACGCGCAAGTGCTGATCAGCGCCGCGGACGTGCGGGGCGGGTCCAAGCTGGAATTGCCTATAGATTATGGGCAGAGGCAGCCGATGGTGCTTTGGAGCCTTTTCATAAGCCGGAAATTTTAACCAGTGATTTGTCAGCTTTTTTGCTCGATTGTGCGGTTTGGGGTGAATATCAACCACAGCGTCTCGGGTTTTTAGATCCTCCGCCCGAGCCTGCCCTTAAGGAAGCGCAGGCTTTGCTTAAAGATTTGGGTGCGTTTGGAGCGGATGGTCGTTTGACTGATTTAGGGAAAGCGATCCGCGCTTTTGGACTTCCCCCTCGCCTTGCTTCTATGATTGTGCAAGCGCATTTTTATGGACAGGCGGAACAGGCTGCTTGGCTTGCCGCGGTCCTCTCCGAGCGCGGGTTTGGAGGGGACGAGAGTGATTTGTCGCAGCGCGTGGAAAAAGCACAGCGTGATCAGTCACCGCGCGGCAAAATATTAAAACGGCTGGTGGCCGATTGGGTCAAAACGGCCCAGCGTCATGCCACACCGGTTTTACCGAAAGGGTCGGATTTGACCGCCCAACCATTGTCTTTGGGCGGTTTATTGCTGTTTGCCTATCCGGAACGGCTCGCTAAAGCGCGACAATCGGGGGGCGCTTATTTGCTGGCCAATGGACGCGCCGCGCATCTGCCAGAGGGGTCAGCTTTAGGCGCGTCTGTTTGGTTGGTGGTGGCTGAATTGAGCGGACAGGCGCAGGCGGCGCGACTTCTTTCTGCGGTACCGATCAGCCAATCGGAAGTGGAAACCCATCCCTTTTTGCATGTGGCGACCGAACAAAATTTGAGTTTTGATCGGCAGGCGCGGGCCTTACGGCATCGGGAAAAAAAGACAGTAGGGGCCATTACACTTTCAGAGCGGATGTTACCGATTGCTGCGCAGCATGAAGCGGCCAGCTGTTTGGCTGCGGGTCTGGTGTCTTTAGGTTTGGCAAGCCTGCCTTGGACAAAATCCTTGCAGTTTTACTGTGCTCGGAATGAGTTTTTGCGCAGCATTGATGCAACATGGCCAGATTTTTCAGAAGCTGGTTTGTTGCAAGATGGGAT
>CAWUMW010000029.1:0-15824 GCA_963923415.1 uncultured Hyphomicrobiales bacterium
GGCGGATGCACCAAATGCTGAACGGCTTGAATCACGACGGGACGCGCCTGTCCCTTAACATGCACCAAGCCTTTAACGCGCAGCAGGGCTTGGCTTCGCAAAGACAGTAAGGCGTGCAACCACTGCGTGAGGGCGTGCTCACTGATTGGTGTTTTTTCTCGAATGGTAAATGTGGTGATGGCGTTTTCATGCAGGAAATGACTGTGGTTATGTTCACTGTGGTCATGCGCGCTGTGTGGCAGAAATGCGGTGTCGGTTCTGGGCGGGTCAGAGGGCTTTGGGGAAGAGGGCAGGAGCCAAGCGGGATCACTCTGGCCGTGTGGACATAAGCGAAGTGCGGCGGTTGGATTGATGGCTTGGATTTGCTGAGAGATGGTGTGGACGGCATCTTCTGTCGCCAGATCACTTTTAGTCAGAAGCACGATATCGGCCGCTGCCAATTGTGCGACGGATTCAGGATAGGTTTGTAAGGTCAATTTACCGTTGACGACATCAATCGTGGTAACCACGCGATTAAGCGTGAACTCTTTATTGATCAATGGATCATGCACCAGCGCTTGTAAAAGAGGAGCGGGTGAAGCAAGGCCGGTTGTTTCGATGATCACACGCTTAAAAGACGGGATCAGACCGGCATGCATTTTTTTTAACAGATCAATCAGCGTATCAACGAGATCGCCGCGGATGGTGCAGCAAATACAACCATTTTGCAAAACAATGGTGTTTTCTATGGATTGCTCAACCAACAAATGATCAATGGCAATTTCACCAAATTCATTAATGATCACGGCGGTATCGTGATAAGCGGGATCTTGTAAAATATGATTGAGCACAGTTGTTTTGCCGCTCCCCAAAAAACCAGTAATGAGGGTAACGGGTAAAGTGCGCATGTGGCCAATCCGCAGGCGTTAAAAATCAAGTTCGAGAATATAAAGGCCGCCGCTATGTCGATCGACGGCATAGACGAGGGCTTGCTCGTCCACAAACACGTCATTGATCTGAATGGTAGAGACGCGTGAATTTTTTGGCCCCTCTGGCACAAAGGCTGCGACTTCTTTGGGCTGCAAAGGATTGGATAAATCATAAGCACGCACCCCGGCATTAAAGAATGTCGAGAAAATCAGCGTGTCTGATTGAAAGGAGGTTTCACCCGGCCGGTTCTCATGCAGGTTATGTGATCCATAACGTCCGCCTGCATGGCCATAGTGCTCAAAAGGGGGCATCGGCAAGGTGCTGATGGGAACTAAATTCTGTTCATTGCGCGCATCAAGAACCCATGTCAGTTTCGGCCAATCTTGCCCCATATCCATGACGCATTCATCCGACACAATCAGCAAATCACGACTGAAAAGCGGCATCACCGTATGGGTGAAACCCGGATAGGGGGGATGGGGATTAAAATGGGCGATCTGTTTGGGAGCGGCAGGATTGGAGATATCGAGGACAAAACCGCCCCCATCGAGATAGCCGACATAGGCCCGATCCGGCTTTTGTGGATAGACATTGGTGTTGTGCGCTCGAAAACCTGAATCGATGGGTAAGCGTTTGGGCGGCGCTGCGCTGTCTCCTTCGCGGGTGCCAGGCATCCACCAGCGGCCGATTTCGGTGGGCTTGCTGGGGTTAGAAACATCGACAATCCGATAGGGCTGATCATCAAGGCCATTGCGTGGCGTAAAATCAGCAGCGCCCCCGGCAAAATGCACGGTCTTGCCATCAACAAACCACACCTGATGCACCCCACGCGACCAAGGACCAGAGCAATCAAAAAAGCTGATTGATTTGGGATGTTCAGGCACAGATACATCAAATAATTCAAACCCTGCTGGTTGCAGGCCATGTTCGAGCGTTTGATAGGCTACGGCCATGATATGGCCACAGACTTCCAAAGAATTGGAGCGCACTTTCATATGTGGGAGGTCGGTCTGCACCACCACTTTTGGGTTTTTTGGATCGGTGACATCCACGCCAGTGAAATTTTTCGGTGGGCCCTCATGGGCTAACCACAAAATACGCCGCCCATCCGAACAGGCTTGGATCGACATGCCTTCACCGATGCCGCCCCATCCACCTAGCAGGTCATGGGCAATCAGTTTCATGCCCTTGAGTTCGAGTGTGGCGCATTCGACCATGAGACTATCCTTAAGTGTTCGGTGTCAGGGCATGGCAAGGATGATGATGCATCACATTTTTTAATGCACGCCTAACCAATGTTTGATCGACTGTTCATTATTGACGAGTTCGGCACTGGTTGCTGCATGCACAACCCGTCCGGTTTCTAGAATGTAAAGTCTTGAAGCGACCGCGAGCGCTGAATAGAGATTTTGCTCAACCAACAAAATGCCCAATCCTTCATCCCGCAAGGAGGCAATAATTTTTTCAAGATGTTGGACCATCACCGGAGCAAGCCCCTCTGAGGGTTCATCCATCAAGATCAGCTGTGGATCCTGCATCAAGGCGCGCGCGACCGCGAGCATGCCACGCTCACCACCCGAGAGTTGATTGCCACGATGATGGCGACGTTCAGCCAGACGCGGAAAGATTGTAAAAACACGCTCGACAGTCCAGCCATCTTTGCGGTTTTGCGGCTTTAACATGGTCAAATGTTCTGTCACCGATAAAGAGGAAAACAGGCGGCGACCTTGCGGAACAATCGCAATTTTCCGATTGGCGATATCATGCGGGCGCATATGGGTGATGGCTTCACCATTCCAAAGAATTTCGCCTTGCGTAACCTTTGGCGGGGTTAACCCCATGATCGAGCGGATCAGAGTGGTTTTGCCCATGCCATTGCGCCCCAAGAGCGCTACAATTTCGCCTTTGGAGACAGACAAGGTTGCGCCATGCAATACATGGGCTGCGCCATAAAAACTGTGCAGGTCTTTAACCTCAAGCATGATGCGGCCTTCCCAGATAGACATCTTGCACAAGACTATTGGTGCGAATTTCATCGGGGCGTGCTTCGACCAGCAATTTGCCCTCATAAAGACATGTCACATAATCAACCAGCCCCAAAGCCAGATCCATGTCATGCTCAATCAAAATCATGGTGAGATTTTTTGGGAGATTTGAAATGACGTCAGCGACCATTGAGCGTTCGGACGGTGAAAGACCTGCGGCTGGCTCATCTAGCAATAATAATTTGGGATGCCCGACAATCGACAGCGCAATTTCTAATTGGCGCTGTTTGCCATAAGACATTTCAGTCACCCGCACATTGGAGAGATCGGCAATGCCGGCTTGCTCTAAGGCTTGCGAAATTTGCTCTTGTTCATGGGGACGCAATTCGGCTTTGCCAAAGAGCGAAAATTTACGTGCGTGAAGCGCTTGAAAGGCAAGGATCATATTTTCCTGCACCGTCAGGCTAGGAAATAAATTGGTAATCTGGAAGGTGCGTGCGATGCCGAGAGCGGCGCGTTGATGGGGAGGACGATGGGTAATGGTTTGATGGTCAAACACAACCTCACCTTCGCTGGCAAGAATAACACCCGTTATAGCATTAAATAAGGTTGTTTTGCCTGCCCCATTGGGGCCGATAATGGCACGTCGTTCACCCTGTTTCACAGTCAGGCTGACGCCATCGACAGCCCGTAAGGCTCCGAAGGTGACGGCGACATTTTGAAGAGCAAGAATAGGCTCTTGCATCCTGAGGCTCCTTATTTAGCAGTACGAAACAGTGCGAGACGCGAAACAATGCGAGGCTATGTGGCCCTGCCAAAAGGCTCGGCAGGGCCACGAAAAGACTAGTTTAAGATTTTTTGATGCCCTGATAGGTGCGTGAATAGGCTGGCTCTTTCATAAAGGTTTCTGGATCATATTTCCAGAATTGTGAAACAGCGGGATAGCTTTCAATCGGCACATTCCAGAATTTGCCATCGCTGCGTTTGACAACCTTACGGATCATCACATCGTAAACGGGATTGCCGTATTTATCGAGCTTGACAGGCTTGCCAAGCGGACTGTCGGTCAATTCGGTATTAAACACACCTTGCAGGAAGGCTGCTTTATCATCAATCTTGCCATTTAACTTTTCAATGGCGCGTGTCACCCACATCATGCCCGAATACATGGAGAAGCCGTAAAGTGACGGGATCTTCTCATATTTTTGGGTGTAGGCGTCGACAAAAGATTTGGTGGCGGCAGTATCTGACCCTTCAGCAAAATGGGCCGCAGAAATAATCCCTTCCACTTCAGGGCCCATGGTCCGGATTACTGATTGGTCGGTCATATTCATGGCGCCGAGCAGTGGAATTTTGCCCTTCAAACCGAAGCTTGCAAATTGTTGGGTAAAGCGCACGGCATCAGCGCCAGTTTCCATGACAAAGATGGCGTCAATTTTCAAATCGGCGATTTGTCCCAGATAGGGGCTGTAATCGGCGGTATTTAATGGATGCCAGAATTGCTGAACAATGGTGCCGCCACCTTCGGTGAAGACTTGTGAGAAACCACCGCATTGCTCGTGACCAAATGTATAGTCTTGGGAGACGGTCGCGATCCGCTTATAGCCTTGTTTGAGAGCCCAATCGGCCAAGGGGCGCGGGAAGGCGCTGCCCGAATAGCCGGCGGTGCGCACGACATTCGGAATACGGCTGCGTTGGGTTAATTCATCGGCGGCAATGATCGGAATGAAATAGGGCATTCCATTGCCTTTGACATAATTGGCGACCGCTAAGCCGGTATTGGCGAGCAGATTGCCGGTAAGAAAATGCACGTTGTTTTGTTCAACAAGGCGACGCGCTTTTTGCAAGGCGGTATCTGGATTGGAGGCATCGTCTTCAATAATCAATTCCACTTTGCGTCCAGCAATTTGATAATTGATTTTTTCAAACCAGAACTGGGTCCCTTCCACCATTTCGCGTCCACCTGCGGCAATCACGCCTGTCAGCGGTGCCATCAAGCCAATACGGATCGGGTCGGTTTGCGCTTGCGCGCTGGTTAACATGCCAAGACCTGTGCTGGTAACAGCCACGCCGAGTGCAGAAGTTTGTAAAAATTGACGACGATTTATCATGGGTACCCCCTGTTCTTGATCCTCGTGAGATTTAGTTTAACGCCTTCGAACTTGTTTCATCGGACTTTGATAAATTGGAATTTGATCGATGAGATTTCAGTTGCTTGAGTTTGCCCAATATTCCTTCGGGTGCAAAGATCATGATGACAATAAAGGTCAGGCCAAGCACTGTTTGCCACCGTTCGGTGTAAGAACTCACAAGATTTTGCAAAGCGATCAGCGCGGTGGCCCCGATAAATGACCCATAAAGCGTGCCGACCCCGCCCATAATCGCCATTAACAGTGCTTCTACCGATTGGGAAAGAGCGACGGTTGAGGGGCTCACGAAGTTGTTGAATAAGGCATAGATGCCGCCTGCGACGCCGGCAAAAAAACCGGAGATCGTAAATCCAACAAATAAATGTAAAGGAACATTATAGCCGAGTGAGCGCATCCGGCTGTCACTGTCACGAATGCCCTTCAGGGTGAGCCCGAAGGGAGAGTTCACAAAGCGGGTAATGCCGAATGTTACAATCAGCGTAATGGCCAAAACGAACCAGTAAAAGGATTGGTAGTCGATCAACAGAGCCGGGCGGATATCGCCGCGCAACCCATTTTCACCCCCCGTTACTTGTGTCCAGCGCAGACAAATTCCCCAAATGATCATCCCGAGCGCCAGCGTGAGAAGCAAAAAGTAAACGCCGCTGGTTCGTACCGCCAATAAAGCAAAAATGGCGGCGACACCGGTTGAAACCGCAATGCCAAGACAAATCGCTAGATAAGGCGACATGGATTCTTTGGTAACGCAATAAAGAACGATATAGGTCGAGACACCAAAAATAGCGCCATGGCCTAAAGAGGTTCGTCCGGTAAAGCCAACTAAAATATCAATCGACATAGCCAGCATGCCGAAAATCAAAACCTGTGTCGCAAGGCCGATTTGATAACGCGTTAAGATAAAAGGCAGCATGGCAGCCAACAGGCCAAGACCAAGAAGAAGGCCGCGAGATTTAGGGGTATAGGTCATGTCAAACCGCCTTTCCGAACAAGCCGAGCGGCCGGAAAGCAAGAATTGCAGCCATGGGGCCAAAAATAACGAAATATGCTAATTCGGGGAAAAACACCTGCCCCATCGTATTGAGCAGCCCGACCATCAAACTGCCGACCCCAGCCCCCAACAGACTGCCGCGGCCGCCAATAATCACAATCGCAAGGCTGAATACCAAAATTTCAGAATCCGCAGAAGGATAAAGCGATAAGAAGGCGCCGCCCATGACACCCCCTAATCCTGCGAGCGCTGAGCCGAGCAGGAAGGTCATTAAGAACACGCGTTGAATATTGATACCGGAGGCTTCGACCATTTCCGCATCATCAACTCCGGCCCGAATGAGGGCTCCTAAACGAGTTTTGTTTAACAAGGCCCAGAGCGAGATAAAAATCGCTACCCCGACCCCTAAAACAAACAACCGATAGAGGGGATAATAGGTGCCCAAGACCCGTGTGCCGCCGGTCAGCGCTTGCGGGATCGGCACTGTGAAACTGTCACCACCCCAAATAACCAAAGACATATCATTCAGGACAAAAGCCACGCCCAAACTCAGCAAGACTTGGCGCAGTTCAAAGCCGCGGACAAAACGCAGCAATCCTTCATTTAACAGCAGTCCTAAAAAGGCCACGCCTGCCATAGCCGCCAGCATCGCAACGCCAAAGCCGCCGCCTTTGCTAGCAAGCGTATAGCCGATATAGCCGCCAAATAGATAAAGCGCGCCATGCGCCAAATTCACGATCCGCAACAGACCAAAGATCAGCGTAAAGCCGCTTGCAACAACAAACAGCAAAGCCGCAAAGGTCAATCCGTTAAGGATTTGAAATAAGCTCATGAGCGGGCTGCCTCCTGCGGTGGCTTGCTGCCATTTTGGATATACCAATCGGCAATTTGTTCGCCGGTCCAGAATGCTACATCATCATAACTGCGCAGTTTGGCACAAATCTGGCGGAAATATTTCAGCCGATGGGGTGCGCCCATAATATAGGGATGCAACACAATGGCCATAACCCGAGCGGAATTTTCGGAATCGTGATAGATTTGTTCAAATTGATCAAGCGCGCGATCACGATATTCAGAGGCTTTGTGGTGCTGGATCAGCATCATCGCCACATCATTACATTCTTGGGTATAGGGAACATTTAAAATCGGCTTGGTGCGGGTTTTAAGCCAAACGGGTTGGTCATCAAGCACCCAGTCGCACACATAGTCATAGCCTTCTTCAATCAGGATGTCGGGTGTTTCCCATGTTTCGGTCAGGCCCGGTCCGAGCCAGCCGCGTGGCCGTTTACCCGTGGCTTGCTCAATCACTTGCGTTGTGCGTTGAATATCCAGCCGCTCGTTTTCAACCTTTTGCATATTCCGTTGTGTGAAGCCGTGGCCCATGAACTCCCATTTGCGCTCCAAAGCCGCGTCAACAATATGCGGATAAGCAGCCAAGGCCGAGCCATTAATGGCGAGCACTGCGGGGAGAGAAAATTCATCAAACACATTCAGCATGCGCCAGAAACCAACGCGATTGCCATATTCATGCCATGCCCAATTGGGGATGTCAGGGCTAGGGGAGCCACCGGCTGGTGGGGTCAGCACGGTGCGCGGCATGGGTTGGGTCGCATCCCATTCCTCGACATTCACGATGATCCAAACAACCATTCTTTTTCCATCCGGCAATTTGAGGGATGGACGTTGGCTGATCGGAGAATAATCAAGGCGGTCTTGTGGTAACATGATCAAACCTCGCCAGGCAGGATGGTGACGGAGAGCGGCGGCAGGCCTTCAACCTGTGCCACAATATGATCGTTGATGTTCAAGGGGCCAACACCTGCGGGGGTTCCCGTCATAATCAGATCGCCAGCCCGAAGCCTCACTTGTTTGCTGAGTTGCAAAATAATTTCGGGAACATTCCAAATCATTTGAGCGATATCGCCGCGTTGCTTTTCAACGCCATTGACACTCAGCGTGATGGCACCTTGCATGAAATGTCCGCATCGGCTGGCCGGCACCAGATCACCGCAGGGGGCAGAGTGATCAAAACTTTTACCAATTTCCCATGGCAACATAGCTGCGCGGGCATCTTTCTGGCGGTCGCGCCGGGTCATATCAAGTCCCACGCCATAGCCATAAATCAGATCAAGCGCGCTCTCGATTGTCTGGGGGACATGGTTTTTGCCAAGAGCGATCACCAATTCAACTTCATATTGATAATCATTGGTCATTGGCGGATAGGGAAGGGCTGCCGGATGGCAAACCAGACTGTCGCGTGGCTTTTGAAAAAAGAATGGCGGATCTCGCTCATCCGCCTCCTGCATTTCACGAATATGGCTGACATAATTGCGGCCAACACAATAAATTCTGCGAACGGGAAAAAGACCGTCTTTGTCAACGGGAAGGTTGATGTCGTCTTGTTTCGGTATCACCAAATTGGATGTGCCCATTACAATAGTCCCGCTTGTCCGCTCTCATACCAATCATAAATTTCTTTGCCATTCATATGCACAACGCCTTCAAATTGATTGAGATAGGCATAGACCTCCTCAAGATATTTGATGCGGTGCGGCTGTCCAGAAATATAAGGATGAATGGAAATGGTCATTACACGCGGGCGCGTTGCCCCTTCCTGATAGAGACGATCAAAGGCATCAATGCATCGATCT
Organism: uncultured Hyphomicrobiales bacterium; assembly: GCA_963923415.1. Classification (GTDB taxonomy): domain Bacteria; phylum Pseudomonadota; class Alphaproteobacteria; order Rhizobiales; family Beijerinckiaceae; genus CAIYZJ01. Next base: position 8,684 of record CAWUMW010000029.1, read on the forward strand.
TTCCAATAGCCAGACTCGTGATGTTGGACAATCATGGTCGGGATGTCGTTGAGCTCCAATGTATAGGGGAGCGCTATCAACGGACCAGATTTAGTTTGAATGGGGGTTGGAATTTCATCAAACACCCAGTCACCAATATATTTGACGCCTGCTTGGGCCAGATAGTCCGGCGTTTCAAGCGTTTGGGTCAAGCCCGGCCCTAACCAGCCGATGGAAGGCTGGCCAGTAAAGTTTTTGATGACCTCCATGGTTTTAGCAATCATGGCGGGTTGATCATCGATTTTGTGAATTGGGCCCTGCTCATAGGCATGAGCCATAAATTCCCACCCCTCATCATGTGCTTGTTGGGCAACGCGGGCATAGTCCTCGCACACCCGTGCATTGATCGACAGAGTGGGGCGGATGCCTAGGCGCTTATAGAGATCAAAAAACCGCCAAACACCAACCCGCATTCCATATTCATGCCATGACCAATTGGCCACATCGGGCAACAGCGCCTGACCGGAGGGGGCAGGCACCATTTGTCGGGCCATCGGGCGGCTGATATCCCAAACTTCCAAATTCACAACTGACCAGATAATGATGCGCCCATTATTGGGCACTTTCATGACAGGCCGGTCAACAATCGGAACAAAGGGAGCGCGTTCACGCGGGATCTGGGTCATAGAAGCGGACTCCAGCTTGTTTTCAGCAATTCGCGTTGATTGATGCCAAATCGATCTGCCAGCCAATCGGCCATTACTTCCTGGCCAATGGTTGGATTGTCATGTTGGCAATGTTCGGCGCCTGTTTCTTCGGGCGTTAAAAATCTCAACGTCACGTCCACGCCATTGTGTTTGGCAGATTCATAGGCTTTGGTGGCCGCCGACATCGTCAACACATCATAGCCCCCATGTAGAATGAAATAGGGGCATTTCATGTGCTGCAAATGTCCTTCAAGCGTAAAGGGCTTCATCCGCTCATGCGCTTCTTTCATGGTTTTGCACCCCATGACGAATTTAATATGCATCGCAAGACCGAAATCATCATCCTTGTCGCCCCACAATTCAGCGACATCCCAAATAGCGCCATGCGAGATCACGGCGGCCAAGCGGTGCTCATAACATCCAGCCCGTGCCGCGTAATAGCCGCCAAAACTGGAGCCGCATAGCGCAATGCGTTTGGGGTCGACATCCGGGCGTGTTTCCAGCCAATCGATGACTTTGCCAATCGGCACTTCCGTGTCATGGCGGCTGTATATTTTATGCCGCCGCAATGTGCCGCCTTGGCCGGGACCATCAATCATCAACACGGAAATACCGCGCTGCAAAGCTCCATGCGCTTGCATGAACCACATTTCGTCTTTGATGGAATCAAGGCCGCCCATGCAGATCAGCACAGGCATGCGATCGCCCGGATAGGGCGCCCGCACGAAATATCCACAAATCGGCTTGCCATCCTCATAAGGAATATCAACCGCATAGCCGGGTGGGTTCAAATAAGACAAAAACGCTTTCGAGCACGCTTCCATTTGCTCAAAGGTTGGGAGGCGGCGCGGATCATCTGGCTGCAAGAAAAATTCAGCCTGCCGATAATAATCAGCCGCGCGCAGATAAGAATTCATCGCAGTGCGGATATGCCCAGCTTTTTCTGCCTGTTGGGCACGCCCGACATTGGCATCGGCAATGACTTTCCATTCCTTGTGCCAGCTTTCTTCATCACCGGGAATAATGCGCGAGGCCGCCAGAAAGACTTCGGATACACTACCGCCGCCTTCTTGCGTTTCTCCAAGGCCACGCCGGAATTGATAAGCAAACCACGGACTTTCAGGCCAGTGATGCCAACCAAAGGGTTGGTAATGGGCATCACGCCGTTGCGTGATCACATCAATAGCCCCGTCCCCCGTCAATATCTCAACCATGTCTCACCTTTTCATTGTTTGTCACAGCTGCCAAACGCGCCAGCGCTTTGGAGCACTTCATTTGCAAGGCGTCTTGAGTCTAGCGATAAGGTTAGATCTTTAGGCGAATATGATTGTATACATTATTTGCCCTGTCAAATAGTTTTGTATACATTTTATTTGTCAGCCCCATTTTTTTTGATTAGGCTAGACCGTAATAAAATTTTTGTGTGATGAATTTTTTGGCACCTGACCTGAGTTTGGACTTTTTTGCGTGAGCATGCATTTCCATTTTCACGCATTTCATTGAAGCATGTCTGATTAAAGGGCTGGCATCGGTGTTGAAGTTGAAAGACCATGAATTGTTGCAAGCCGAAACGCGGTCGCTTTCTGTGATGGACCATTTGCGCGCGCAGATTTTATCGGGTGCGCTTGAAGCGGGGACACATTTGCAAGAAGTCCGTTTAAGCGAGTCTTATGGTGTATCGCGCACCCCCGTGCGCGCAGCGCTGCAAGGTTTGTCATCCGCCGGCTTGCTCGATTATGAGCCTAATCGCGGTTATGTGGTGCGCTCTTTTAGCTTGTCTGAATTGATTGATGCGTATGAAATCAGAGGAGCATTGGAAGGGTTGGCCGCCCGATTTGCCGCTGAACGAGGATTTACGGACACACAGCAAAGTTTGATTGCCCATGTTTTGCAGCGCGGTGAAGCAGTCTTTCATGCGCATCAGTCAATGAATGAACAGCTGTTGAAAGAGGTCGAAGAGATCAATGTGATTTTTCACAGCACGGTTTTGGAAGCGGCCGATAATCGCTTGCTAGGTCAGTCGATTGACCTATCCTGCCAAGTGCCGAAAGTATCGGTGAATAATATTTTTATGCTCGATTTTGCTGACCTGTCCGAGCGTTTTTCTGAGCATCATGCCATTTTTGAGGCGATCCTGGCGCGGGCTGCCGGGCGCGCTGAAACGATCATGCGTGATCATGTGGCCAGCGTTAAATATGCAGCTGTCAGAGCCTTGCGCACTCATTTGTAGAGATGGGTTTTAAGCTATATTAAAAATGCTTAGTCCTGCTTCATCGGGATCGGACCAAAATCGGGCGGCGGGATGCGCCGTTTCGAGGCCGCTTCATAGGTTGAGGCGATTTCCAGCACCCTATCTTCTTGTCCCGGTTCAGCCCGAAACACAAAGGAGAATGGCAGGCCCGGTGCGTCCAAAGTGGTTTTGTGATGCGATTGGACAGGAATATAGCGCTTTTTGTCCGCGCTCAGTTGAAAGACGGGATCATAGGCTTCGCGGACAAAACCGGCGGGAACCAGAATTTCAGTTAAACCAGCATTCGGTCCATAAAAAGATTCATGGCGCATATTTTGATCTGTGCCCGGTTCTGCGGCACCACCAATCAAAGCGGGTGGTAAAGGCGTATGCAAACGCACCAAGGCATCAAGCTTATTTTCCAACAACACCATCATATCAACGCGGCGTAATAATTCGCGCAGCATGATGCGTTCATTGACCCCTTGGCGTTGTCCTAAAGGATTGCGCAGATCCCTTATCTCCGCCCAATTGGCAAATCCGGCGCGTTGATCATCGCCCCAGAATTTCGAACGCTTATTTAATTCTGCGAAGGAGTCGAGTGTTTCGGTAAAGCCAAGCTTTTTCCAGTCTTCGGCCCGCCGCCACAAATATTGCGGCATGTGAAAGCGGAAGGCCATTGCTAATTCTTGTTGCTGGATGGTGGTAATATCTAAATTATGCGGTGGTTTGATGACGCCTTCGGCCATTTTCAGGCAATAGTCGACCGGCTTCAAGGATCCCGAGCCAAAGAATAGCCCCGGTGCAAATTCCGTGCGCTCAATTGCTGCTGCAAAATCCTTAAAGACAGGCTCGCGATTGGCATCCAGACGGAATAATAATTCAGGCATAAAAATGGGCACCAAACGCGCCAAGGCTTGTCGGAAATCCACGTGCATCGCTTCGCAATCTGGATCCCCCGCCCAGCTTGGATCAGAGGATTCAACTAAAGTGGCTTGCAAATGCTGCCTGAGTATCGTGTGCAATTCATGTTGGGCGGCTTGAGAAATCGGCACTGCGGCTTGCGAGCCATAAGTGAGGAAGGATTCCCGCACCACCCCTAACCTTATATGGCTCAATGCGCCTTTTTCACCTGTGCGCCGAATATGCGAGCGATAGGGCGTTGAAAGAATAGAGTTGCGCGGCACGGTCGTGTAGGGATCGCGCGGGTCATAATATCCACCGTCTGGATTTTTCAAAGCATCCAGAATTTTTGCGCAATCGTCCAATGTGCGGGCATGAATCCCTGTGCGGTCGCAATAAATATCGGCGCCAATCGCACCGCCATCAAAACCGAGCATGGCTTTATGCGGCAAGATCAAGGCAAGAGCGTTGTGATTGGAGGGACCACGACATGAGGCGCGGGTTTCTTCGCCCAGACTCGCCATGCATAAATTCGCACCGACTGACACGCCGGATCCGGAACTTGAGCCCAATGAGGCCGCCCGCGATGTATCATAGGGGTTGGAGGGATTGCCGCCCCAGCTTGAGCGCTGATAGCCAAGCACGGAGGGCAGAACTTGACGCACCGCATGTGCGCCGCCCGGATCCCACGCGCGGCCATTATATTCTGTATTCACGGCCTTTGCGAAAATGATGGCGCCTTTCTCGCGCAACCGTTCAACCAGCAAATGATCACGAGCTGGAAAATCGATGTCATAGCGCGCATCACCGCCCCCGGTTGAGCGCATGTCTTTGGTGTCAAACGGGTCTTTGAAGGAAAAAACAACGCCATACATCGGCATGGCTTCGAGATCAGGATTTTTGCCATAGGTGGCATCCAATGCGGCGGCTTGTTCAAGCGCATCCGGCATGTGTCGCAAAATTTCACACACAGCCGGTGCACCCTCCGGGAGTGGGCCAAGCGAAGGGTGGCGATCATAATCTCCCGGACACACGACTGAGCGCTCGCCGCGAATATTGAGAGTTGCCAGCGCATTCAGCTGGCCTGCTTTTTTGGGGGCGGTGATCATGCCATATTGCTGTTGAGCATCGGCAGAGGAGGCCGTTGGCTCCATCCGCCCCCATTCAAGCGGCGGGCCTTGATAGGCGTGATAATCGGGGAGGATCTCCTGCACAGCGCGCGTTTCAGTAGGAAATGACAAAGGCTTTCCAGCACGCACAGTTCCGGTTGTTGGTGGGATCGGCGCCCCTGTTTCGGTCACCAATTGACTCGGAACGCCATTAAATAACCGTGCCCGCTTGATGTAATGATTGACCACTTCCACAACCGTTACATGGCCGGCTTGGATGGCTTGATGGAGATCGGCAATCGTGGCTTCTTCAAGTTGGAAAGGGCTATGGGTCATGGCAGGCCATCAAGCAAAGGGTTAGGGAATAATGTCAGCGGCTTAATTCTGGAAAGAAAAGTAACGTGCTTTTTTAAAGAAAGAATTCGGCCTCTGTCGTTATGGCTTCTTTTAAGGTCGTTCTCAACCGGGTGGGATCTCAGGCCATAACGGCATATCCTCAAATGCATGTCCTCATATTACGCTTGTTTCATGCATTTATCGGCTTTGATCAGAAGGGCGCACTTTGGTTCCATCCGTCAAATTACTAGGAACATTCAGTCCAACCTTTTCCCCAGTCTGAACCCCTTCCAGCACATTGATGATGGCTCCATTGGTGGACGCAATTTTGATGGGACGAAATTGAACAGTCGAATCATGACCTAATATTGCAACCTGTTGCGTGCCATTGCGTTGCGTGACAGCCGCGACAGGGATTTGCAAATAACTTTTCACGGGGATGCGTAAATTGACATAGACAAAGCTGCCGGGAACTAAAAACTTATCAGTATTATCAACGTCAATTTCAACAAAAAGAGTTCGCGTGCGCGGATCAAGCGTACCTGCGGTGCGGCTAATTTTAGCTTTGCGTTTGCGCTCTTGATTGGCGGCATCAATAATTTCTGCCTCATCACCAATTTTCACGGCGGCCACATCGCGTTGCTCAACATAAATTCCTATTCGCAATTTACTATTATCGGCGATTTGCATGACCGGAAGCGAGGAGGCTTGATTGGTGGTTGCTGCTTGCATCAAGGCGCCCGGATCGGCAAAACGGGCCACCACTGTGCCATCAAAGGGCGCTTTAAGCGTCTGATAGGAGCGCATGATCGCGAGATTGCGCACGGTCTCTTGAGCCATGCGGTAATTTGTTTCGGCTTGCTCGGCGGCTTGTTGGGATGTGGTATTATTGCGAAGCAATTCGCGGGAACGGGAATCGATACGTTGTTTTTGATCGAGATCTGCCAAGGCGCTCAAATATTGGCTTTCCAGTTCTGCGCTATCTATTTCTGCAACAATCTGATTGGCGCTGACTTGATCACCTTTATCAACTTGAACATTTTTCAAATATCCACTGACCTTGGCAAAAATCGTGGTGGTGAGATAGGGGCGCGCATCGCCTAATAGCTGCACCACTCTATATTCGGGACCCGGTGCGACTGTCGCAAAGACCATGCGTGGCCCCCTCAAAACATCAGCCTCCAGGATGGCGCGCGCATTGGCCAAGCCTTGAGAGGATTCGCGCATATAAAAGAAGGTTCCGGCTCCGGTCAGTAAGATGACGGCCAATCCAGACAGATACAGTGTCTTTTTGGCAGTGGGTTTTTCTGGGCTCTGGCTGTTCATTGTATTCAATCCATTCCTTCAGGACCGGCATTAGCTATGGTGGGGAGGCGCAGTCTGTGTCCCCTGATGGGGGTTTGAGTCCGCCAAAAATTCTGAGTCAAGTTGATGCAAGCGCGGCGGTTTGCGGCGTAGCAATGTATAGAAAATTGGCACGATGATCAGCGTTGTCAGCGTGGCAGCCAACAGCCCCCCAATCACCGCCCGTCCAAGTGGGGCGTTTTGCTCGCCAGCTTCTCCAAGGCCAAGCGCCATCGGGATCATGCCCAAAATCATCGCCAAGGCGGTCATTAAGATCGGGCGCAACCGGGTTTTTCCAGACTCGATAATCGCTTCAAAGGGCGTCAGTGTTGCTTTGCTGCGCAAATCATTGGCGAAGCTGACCACGAGAATCGAATTGGAGACCGAGATGCCGACGGTCATAATGGTACCCATCAAGGATTCAACATTGATCGTGGTACCAGTCAGCGCGAGCATCCAGACAATACCAATCAGCGCCCCTGGAACAGCCATCATGATAATGAATGGATCAATCCATGATTGAAACAATACCA
>CAWUMW010000030.1:0-15708 GCA_963923415.1 uncultured Hyphomicrobiales bacterium
AATGTCGCCGATCAATAGCCATGGCTTCTCCTCTTTTCTTTATGGTTTAGGGACTTGGTTGCTCCGTTGAGAATATTATAGTTCCTGAATTATGAGGCAGAGTAAAGCGCAAGCGCTGCTGGGGAAGGCGCCCATCATGAGGCGCCCTAGCCTTAGGTGGACGCAATATTGGGGCCTAATGAGTAGGGGAGCAAAAAGGGGTAGAGCAAAAAAGAGTGAGAGATGACGCGGATTGCCCCACATGCTGGGGTCTGCGGGGTCTATTTTGTTGCATTTATTAAGCTAGTCTTCAAAAATGAGACAAAATAATTGAAAATTTTACCTCTTTAGAATCTATGAAAGCGCTGATAGAGAGAGATTCTGCGTCAGTGATGTGCTTTGCTTTATATGTTAATTTTGAGATAGTAAGGAGTTGCGCGATCGGAAGGATAAAGGGGGCATCATGTCAGGCCACAAACAAGCATTATATGAAAAAGCTGTTGCGCAGTATCGGGCGGGTGAATGGCTGGGCGCACGGCGTTTAGTGGAAAGCATTCTGGCAGTTTATCCTCGTGAATATGTGGCCTTATCTTTATTGGCGGCGGTTTACTTCAAATGCAATGATTTAGATTTGGCAGAAGAAATAGCGCGTATTGTTCTGGCGATGGATCCTGAGGATCATTTATGTCTTGAGGTTCTTGAAAATGTGGCACGCATCAAGCAAGAAACACGCGAGTCATTCTATTTCAGCCATTATATGCTCAGTCGCTTTAAATATTTAGAATATCCGCATAGCGTGTCGATCGAAACAACGGGGCAGTGTAATGCGGCCTGCACTTTTTGTCCGCATCCCGGCTTGGAACGTAACTCCTCATCAATGAGTGATGCGCTGTTTGAAAAAATTATGACCGATCTGGAGGCCATTCCGCGCGATCATGAATTTACGATTACGCCGGGCGCGGTCAATGAGCCTTTTATGGATAAAAAATTATTTCCACGCCTGCGCATGATAAATCACCGTTTGCCGCAAGCGAAACTACATTTTTTCACCAATCTCAATGTCATGCATCGTGATTTTGCCGAGCAAATTGGCACGATTCGTAATATCGAATTGATCAATGTCTCGTTTAATGCCGCCAATGCGCAAGAATATGAATCTGTGATGAAAATTGACTTTCAGCGAACGGTCAAAAATTTAAAATTCATCATGGAGCTTAATCGTCAAATCAAATTTATGCAGGCACCGCTCGTTTTATCGCGCGTTTCAGATGGCACCGATGCAGATCAGGACTATGAGCCTCAGGTCAGGGCTTTGTTTGCAGATTTTGAAGTGGGGCAAGATTATGTGTTCAAAGTTAAAAATAGAACTAATTGGCTTAACAAATTAAATCTCGCCTCAAGTGACATCCCCTTCACGCAGCCATGTTTTGCGTGGTTCAGTCTTGTGATCTACAATAATGGCCTCGTGCCTCATTGTTGCATGGATAGCGATGGGGCTTTCGCATTGGGCGATGTAACTAAAAATAGTGTGCTCGACATTTACAACACGCCAGACTTTAAACAATTGCGCGCCAGCACCGTCGCCCGCAGTGGGGCGGGCACGCCGTGCAATCAATGTTCTTTGTTGCAGTAAGTCATAAGCTTAAAAAAGCGGATCATGTCTCAGTTTATGCTTTTCTTAAGCGTGATGGGGTGTGTCTGTTATAATCAACCGACGATATAAATGCCAAGAGGCATGGCCGAGTACGGGGAGAACCACGAACAAAGCGATCAATCCTGTTAAGATGGAAAATAACACCATCAAGCCGATCAAGACAGCCCATGCGATCATATGCAGGCTATTGGTTTTGACGCAGCGCACAGAGGTGATCATCGCTGTGATGAAATCAATATCTTGATCTGCCAGCAGAGGAAAAGACACGACGGTGATTGAAAATACAAAGGTTGCAATGATCGCGCCCACCACATTGCCAACCAACACAAAGATCAGTCCGTGTTGAGTGGACAGCAAGATGATCAGAAGGTCTTGAAAGCTTGGAATATCCAATCCGAAAAACATCAAAAATAAAAAAATCGCAAAATCGACCCAGATGATCAGGGTGAACACCGTGACCACAGCCATCCAGCCAAGCTCTTTGCCGCCCCGTTGCCAAATCCCGCCTAAAACCGATGCCCATGTTAAGGCTTCCCCCCGTTCTAAGCGGCGGGAGACTTCATAGGTGCCTGCGGCAACAAAGGGAGCAATTAAGGCAAAGCCAGCCAGCAAAGGATAGCCGACATAAGGTGCGTGCAGTTTAAAGACCAAGGTGAGGATAAGCCAGCCTCCGCAGCTATAAAGACCGCCGAAAAACAAACCATAAAGGGGCGCGCTTTTAAAATCTCGCCACCCTTGACCGATAATGTGCACGAGATCATCGCGCTTCAAACTGCGGATCTCGAAACTTTTGCGGGGCCGGGAGGAGCCCCCCTCGGCGCTGTGTGAATGGCTCATCCTGTTTCCCCTTCGCTCAGATCCTGTTGTCAGCGCGCGACATGGGCCGCACTCTAGGCCACTGATCAGGACATTTTTTTGAGGTCTTGTTGCCCTGTTTCAAACCGCCACGATACCAGATTTTTTAAACGCCAAAAGGGGGCGTGGGGCGGGAGTGGCACGATTCAATCTAAGGTTGAATAAAATAAGAGATAATGCACAAGCGTGTATGGGCCGGACTTTGGTCCGGCACAACAGAGGGAAATGGTGTTGTCTTTGACTGGTCTGCGCTATGCGGCTGAAGCTGAGGCAAGTCGGCTTGACCACTCAGCTTGACCGCTCAGCCTCAGCCCCTGCTTTCATCATGGCTTGCAGCATCTCAAGGCGTGGTTCCACGGGGGGTGGGTAGACAGCCCGACCATGACTTAAACCCAGCGCCAGAAAGCTTTCCACCAATTTATACGTTAACGGGCCGGGATTAACGACGGGCACCGGCACATGGGCGGCCAAATAGTCGCCCGCTTGATGCATGGTGGTGGAGCCAAGGCAGATCACATCCGCGCCATCTTCTTCAATGCAGCGCATAGCCACATCGCGCATGCGGGGGAAAACCTGATCCTCTTTGCCGCCCAGTAAATTTGAAAAATCAGGCGGCTGATCAAAACTACGCACCGAGGCGCATTGACGATCAAAGCCATATTCGCGGATCGCTTTGCGGTAGCGGGGCAAAGCGGGTTCCCATTGCGCCAAGACTGAAAATTTACTGCCCAAAGTTAAGGCATAGAGCATGGAGGCTTTGCCTGCCCCTAAAACGGGAATGGATAAGACGGAGCGTAACATCACCATGCCGCTATCAGACATCGTATCAATGCAGACCGCATCAAAACCCTCGTCTTCAGCCCGGCATCCGGCTTCAAAAATAGCCAGATCCATCAAGCCCCAATCATGGGGCGACATGAAAGAGGTGGGGCCGCAGGTCACGGGGCGATACGTCAAGTGCCAGTGGTCCGGCAAGGGAACATAGCGTGATTGAGCCTCACGATTTTTAAGCCCTTCCGCGTCAAGCGCAAACGGAACGATTACTAAAATCTTGGTCATGACTGGGCCTCCAAAAAGTCTGCACCGGCTTTCCCCATGGCGCGGATCATCGCCAATTTAGGGGCGAGGGGGGCTGGCCATGTGCGTTTGCTATGGGTGAGTTTGAGATCAAGGGCAATGGAGGCCAATTGATAGGTCAGCGGGCCGGGATTGATAATCGGCACTTCGACACGCTCAGATAACCATGCATGCGCTTCATGCATGGTGGTGGAGCCTAACAGCAAGACCTGTGCGCCATCTTGTTCAATGCATTGCTGTGCGGCTTGTAACAGCAACGGAAACACTTCATCTTCTTTTCCAGAGAGCAGGCTTTTATTGTCGGGCGTGACACCAATGGAGCGCATAGAGGCGCATTTATGATCCATGCCGAGTTCGCCCAGCGTTTTCGTATAGAGCATTTTCCAACGATCCCACATCATGAGGATCGAAAATTTTTCACCCAACATTTGCGCAATCAACATGGCATGACGTCCGGGCGCAATGACGGGAATGGATAATACCGACCGCAGCATTGCCATGCCGCTATCGGACATGGTATCGATGCACACAGCATCAAAACCCTCACGTTCCGCATCCAGTCCGGCATCGACAATCGAGAAGTCGGCCAGAGCCATATCATGTTGGCTGGAATAATTTTTAGGGCCGACCCGCACAGGTCGAAAATGAAAGTCGATCCCCGGTCCTAAATGAACAGCGTGCAATTGTGCCTGACGACGGGCCAGATCGTCTGCCCCCATCGGAAACGGCACGATGACCAGAACTTTTTTCATGACAGTCTCCATACAACCAACAAGAACATATTAGGCTTAGGGTCGACCCTAGCCCTGTGCGGCGATCCGGGCGGCCGTTTGTCCCGCCAGACGTCCGAAAGTGGTCGCACTCAACAACCCATTGCCAGATAAATAGCCATAGCTGGAATCACCAGATGCGCCGCGCGCTGCACCGCCGCCAGCAAGGAGATTAGGCAACGGGGTTCCATCCTCGCGCAAAACGCGAGCCTGCGCATCAATGACCAAACCGCCTTGGGTGTGAAAGAGAGCGCCATTGACCTTGACCGCAAAATAGGGCGGCTTGAGAACGAGGTCGGGCGAAAAATACCGTCCAAACCGATCCGGTTGCCCGCTTTGTGCGGCCTGTTCAATCGCTTGAAATTCTTTTTGCAAGGCGTCGAGCGGAAGGCGCGTGACAGCGGCAAGATCAGCAAGACTGTTGGCTTTTTTCACAGCGCCAAGCGCATGGATTTGTTGGTAATCATGAAACTGACTGGCGGCGGCATCGCCTGCGGCATCAAAAATATCCCATGCAAAATGATCAGGTTGAGCGGCAACTTCTGCCCCATGTTCAGAATAGCCGCGCATTTCATTCGAAAAGCGGTGTCCATCGCGATTGAGTAACAGCCCGCCTTTGGTAATAACGGCCCATGTTAAGGGCAAAGAATGCGGATGCGCGACAGAGCCATGGCCTTGATAAGCGCCCATATCCGCCACGGCTGCGCCCATATCCAAGCCCCATTTAACAGCATCACCCGTGTTGGATAAATGGCCACAACATTCCGCATCAGCAATTTCAGGAATATAGCGGCGTACCATTGCCGCATCGCCAGCAAAACCACTACAGGCTAAAATCAACGCTTTGCATCCCATGCGTTCGAGGGCGCCATCGGGACGGCGAATACCAACCCCCAGCACGCGACCCGTTGCATCCACATAGAGGTCTTCGACGGAGGCTTGGGTGATGACATCAATCCCAGCCGCTTCCACAGCGTGCAGTAAAGCCTGTTGCAAATCAGCGCCTGTCCGGCTGACCGGGCCATGCATGCGCAAGCGCGAATGTCCGGGATAGAGAAAATCGGTCACCAGTTTAAAGACGATCTGATGGCTCTCCATCAACCAATCAATCATGGGGCCAGATTCACGCGCCAGCACCATCGCTTGATCCGCAGGGGTGCGGTGATGTGTTTTGGCGACCAGATCCGCGGCAAAAAGATCGGCACTGTCCTCGATCCCTGCGGCGGCTTGAAGACGCGTACATGCGGCAGGGATGAGCCCAGCCGATAAAGAGGTGGAGCCCGTGGGCGTGGCATCGCGTTCCAACACCATCACTGTTTGTCCGGCATCATGGGCGGCAAGGGCTGCGACCAGACCACAGGCGCCAGCACCGACGACTAGGACCGGGCTTTCATAGTCAAAGGCGGGGCTTTGGGTTGTGATGACAGCCATAGCAAACTCTCCTGCCGAACTGCGGATGGGGTGAAGGCGTTAATAGGTCGTGCGATGTTCTTCAGCGGTGCCGTAGCGCTCTTCAAGCGCTTGAATTTCAGCCATGCGCGCGGTGTCGAAGAATTGTTTGAAATTCATCACATGCGGCGCAACAGAGGCGATGGTTTCTTCTTCTTTGAGAACCGTCAAAGTGCGGCGGGCCGCCTCGCAGGCAGAGAGCAACAGCCAGTTGGGATAGATGATCAGTTTAAATCCTAACTGTTCAATTTCTGTGCGCGTCAGAAAGGGAGTCTTGCCGGATGTTGCCATATTGTAGAGCAGCGGAATGCCGGGGAAGCGTGGAGCGATATGGGGGAGATCCTCTGGTCCCGGGCTTTCGATGAAAATCACATCGGCGCCTGCTTCCCGATAAAGCGCGCCGCGATCCAAAGCAGCGTTACGTCCCTGCAAGGCCAGCACATCGGTGCGGGCAATGACAACAAAATTTTCATCCTGACGCGCATCGACCGCCGCTTTGATTTTAGCGACCATGTCTTGAGCCGCGATAACCTGTTTGCCAGCCAGATGTCCGCAGCGTTTGGGCAACACCTGATCTTCGATATGAACGGCAGCGACACCGCCGCGCTCATAAAGCTGAATAGCGCGCCGCACATTAAGCGGGCCGCCAAATCCGTTATCGGCATCCGCGATCAAGGGGATATCGGCGGCATCGGCAATGCGGGTCGCATTGTCAACCATTTCAGGCATGGTCAGCAAGCCAACATCAGGATAGCCGAGCCGGGTGACGGAGGTTCCGGCTCCTGTCATATACATGGCCGAAAATCCAGCTTCTGCCACCAGACGCGCATACATGGCATCGACCACGCCGGGGGCCATCACGGCCCGCGGACCAGCCAGCGCGTCTCTTAGCCGCTGCGTTCTTTTGAGTGTCATGATGTCCTCCACTTGTGTTTCACGTCTCACGCCCCAATCCGCTTGAAGCCGGATCAGTCTGTGTTCAAAATTAAAGCCCCAGATAGGCCTGTCGCAATCCGGGATCCGATAACAGGTCAGCCGCGTTCCCTGTCATCACAAAGCGCCCTTGTTCCAGCACATAAGCGCGTTTGGCGATTGTCAGGGATTGCATAACATTTTGCTCGACCAATAATACCGCGACCCCTTCGGCATTGATTTTTGTGATCATGCTAAACATGTCTTCGACCATGATGGGAGACAAGCCAAGGGAGGGCTCATCCAAAATGATCAGGTCGGGTTCTGACATCAAACCGCGCCCAATCGCCAGCATTTGTTGCTCGCCCCCAGACAGTGTGCCAGCAAGCTGCGAAAGGCGTTCTTTCAAGCGTGGAAAGATCGTGCAGATCCGTTCGAAATTTTGGGCTTGGCGTGCTTGCGCACGCCGAAAGGCCCCTAAGGTTAGATTGTCTGCCACGGTGAGATTGGGAAAGATCTTGCGTCCTTCCGGCACATGCGCAATGCCAAGCGCGACAATCTCCAACGGCTTCTTGCCAATCAGCGCTTGTCCCTTGAAATGAATAGAACCAGCCTGTGGCCGAATGAAACCGGAAATAACATTATTGAGCGTTGTTTTACCGACGCCATTGGAGCCAAGCAACGCTACAATTTCGCCGGCGGCAATTTGCATGTCGATGCCTTGCAACACCGGCATGGTGCCATAACCTGCCTTGAGGCCAGAAATTTCAAACATGGCTTTGCTCAACATGGCTTTGCTCTTGTAGGCGGGCTGCGGCCCCATGGCCAAGATAGGCCTCAATAACAGCGGCATCGCTCACCAATTGGCGCGGCGTGCCATGGGCAATCAAGCGACCTTGATTGAGCACATAGGCGCTTTCAGCCAAACTCATCACCGCTTGCATGACATGTTCGATCAGCAAAATGGTGTGGCCTTGATCGCGGATTTGACGGATGATGGCGACGATCTCATTGATCTCCGACGGGATTAATCCCGCCATGACTTCATCGAGCAATAATAATTTGGCACCAGTGGCTAAAGCGCGCGCGAGTTCGAGTCGTTTGCGTCCAGCAATTGTCAAGGACGATGCGGGGCGGTCTAACATCGCACCCAATCCTAATTGCTGACCGATCTGGCGCGCATGGGCGCGGGCCGCAGCGCGGTCGGGACACTTAAGATAGGCGCCAACGGCGATATTGTCGATCACCGACAATCCGGCAAAAGGCTGGACGATTTGAAACGTGCGGATCATTCCCAAGCGGCAAATTTGATGCGGTGGTAGGCCGGTGATCTCTTGTCCGCAAAAGCGCACCTGTCCGGCGTCAGCCTGAGTAAAGCCTGCAATCATCGTGAAGCAGGTGGTTTTACCAGCTCCATTCGGGCCGAGCAGACCGATAATAGAGCCTTCGCCAACATCAAGACTGACATCATGGACGGCTTTCAAACCGCCAAAGCTTTTGGAGAGATGACGGACTTCAAGCATCATCGCTATCGCTCCTGTCCGCTCTCGCTCCCCAAAGACCAGCCCATCCAACCAGCCCTTGTGGTAAAAACCGCAAGGCGATGATCAGCACAAGAGCATAAAGCACGAAATTAAGTCCCGGCGCATTGGGCAATAAATGCTTGCTGGCTTCACCCAGTAAATGCAGCCCCAACGTGCCCAGCAAAGGCCCCCACACCGTGCCTGCACCACCGATGATCGGGCCAATCAAGGCTTCAACCGACACCGTGCTGCCATAAACAATGGTGCTGTCGATAAACAGCCAAAGCTGCAAATAAAGAATGCCTGCCAAACCGGCAAAGGCACCGGAAATGGCCATGGCTTGAACTTTGACGGTGTAGGTATCAATGCCCAAGGCTTCGGCGGCATCCTCATTCTCACGAATGGCGACCAGATAGGCCCCAAAGCGCGACTGTTTGATCAGCGCTGTAAGCCCCATGACGAGTGCGACCGCGCCCAATAAGACGGTATAGAGGGTTGGGCGATCTTGCCATTGCAGGGTGGCAAAACCGGGGGCGAGCTTGAGTTGCAATCCGCTGCCGCCGCCTGTGATTTCAAAAGAAGAGGCACAAATCCGTAACACTTCCGCAAAGGCTAATGTCACCAAAGCAAAATATGAGCCTTTCAACCCATAGCGAAACGATAATCCGCCGATAAAGGCACCCATCAAAGAAGCGGCAGCAATTCCAGCGCCAAAGGCGATCCACGCCGATACGCCGAATTTAACTTGTAAAATGGCTGAGGCATAAGCCCCTGTGCCATAAAGCGCTGCATGGCCAAAGGAGGAGAGGCCGCCAAAGCCACCTGTGATGTTCCATGACAGGGCGGCAATCGTAATAATCAGCGCATTGATGGTGAAGCCCATCCACACAGGTGAAGCGGCAAAATATACGCCGAAAAGATAAACAACGGTGATGGAGGCAAGGATCACTTGGCCTGTTGATTGAAAACGCATCACCGCCCCTTTGCGCCGAACAATCCGGCTGGTTTGAACAAAAGGATCAGGATGAAAGCGAGAAAGATGCCGATCTGTCCAAGGCTTTCGCCTAAAAACAAACCGCACAGGGATTCAATCACGCCCAATAAAAGTCCGGCGATCAAGGCACCCGGTAAACTGCCCATGCCGCCCAGCACCACGGTGGTAAAGGCCACCAACACGAAGGTGTAGCCAACCTGTGGCGTCACATAAAAAGTTGGCAGGAGCAAACAGGCGGCCAAGGCGACACAGGCTGTGCCGATACCAAAACAAATCGCATAGGTGTGATCAACATCAATGCCGACCAATTCGGCACCGCGTTTTTCAATGGCAACGGCACGAATGGCTGCGCCTGTGCGCGTGCGGGCCATGAAAAGCCATAAAAGAGGGGCAACAGCTAAGGCCGCGCAAAAAGAAATCACACGCCCCCGCGGTAAAAAAGCGCCGATCAATTCGACCGTGTCATAGGCATAGGCAATGTCGGCGGTGCGGGTATTAGAGGTCCAAGTATAAAGCGCCAGATTATCGATCATGATCGACAGGGCCAGCGTGATCAGCAAGACATTTTGTTCAGCCCCTTGGCTCATCGGTGCAATTACGCCCCGTTGCAATGCATAGCCCAACAGAAAAAAAGCAGGGATCATGATCGGAATGGCCATATAAGGGTCCAGTCCGGTTTTGGCGTGTAAAAAATAAACGGCATAGAGCGCCAGCATCAAGAGACTGCCATGCGTGAAATTGATGATGTGCAACACACCATAAATCAATGTCAGCCCCAAGGCGACCAAGGCATAGACGGCCCCCATCATTAAACCGCTGATCAGGGCAGGGAGGATTAACATCGACATGACGTCTTGCCTTCAGGCTGCGTGTGATCTCCGCTGTGAGCCGCAGCGGAGATCATTGGCTTGTTTGGTTCGCGTTGCTTAGTTTTTCTTGACCGGGATTGGAAAAACCGCTTCCGCACTTGCATATTGCTTGGGGAATACCAATTCGATCTTGTCGCCTCTGATTTGTGTATTCACAGGCTGTGAATTGATATTGTCGCCATTCACAAATTTGGTTGGCCCGTAGGGCATGATGGATTTGTCAAAGGTCGATGCGGCCAGCGCTTCGATCATCTTTTGGCGATCCGCCGATGCGCCGCGTTCTAACGCATCCGCAATGACCTGAACGGTGGCATAAGACACCATGATGTCATAGGTCAGATCAAGCCCCGCAGCGGCCACTTTGGCTGCGAGCGCTTTGGACTCCGCTTTGGTTGGATCGTACCAGTGATTGCAATCCATCACATATTGCGCCACGTCATTATTCTCGCGCACAAATTTGATGTTTGAGGCGGCGCCTCCCAAAATCGAATAGATGGCTTTGAGTTCAACCCGTTGCTGGTTCAAGGCCCGCGCCATCAAAGTATATTCATTGATATAGTTGGAGGGGATCAGAATATCGGCTTTCGAGGCTTTGACACGCAAGGCGATATTGGAAAAATCCCGATGGGGGGTCGGGTGCGGAATGGTTTCCACCACCTGGATGCCTTGCTTGGGCAATTCTTCTGCCAAGATCTTCGCCATATTCGAACCAAAGGGTCCGTCTTCATGCACAATTGCGGCGGTCTTGACCGCATTGCCGGCCCCTTGATTGAGCAGTTTAAGATTTTCCAGCGCGATGCTGGTGCATTTATTCACGCCCGGCGTAAAGCGAAACACATTGGGCAGACCGCGTGAGACAACCGTTTCTGCAGTGCCGATGGAAAAGACCTGTGCCAGATTATATTTGGCTGCGGCCTGTGAGGAGGCTAGTCCCAAGGCCGAGGCCGTTGCGCCAGTAAAAGCACAGACATTGGCTTGGACCAGCGTATCAACGGCTGAAGCAGCCACTTCGGGACGGCTTTGCGCATCCACCACCACCAATTCGATTTTGGCTCCGCCCATGCTTTTAATGCCGCCTGCGGCATTGAGCGCATCAGCCGCAAATTTCGCCCCCGCAGCGCATTGATTACCGTTATAGGCGAGATTGCCTGTGAGTGGTTCTAATACGCCAATTTTAACAGTGGGCGTTTGGGCGCGCAGGATCGAGGGCGCGGCGACGCCGAGAGCCAAGGCTCCGGATCCCTTCAAAAGGTTACGACGATTAAAATGATGGTTCATGTCTTAAGCTCCCAGTGTTTGACGGTCTTATCGGTGATGCTGATCCGTCCGTCATCGGTCCAGCCAAGGATTGGCAGCAAGGCGTTTTTTTTCAAACGCTGTGATGTCTTCCATCAAGGTAAATGTCATCTCGATTTCGTCAAGGCCGCGCACAATGCAATCGCGCGCAAAGGCATCAAGGGTGATGGGATGCGTGCCCAGATTGCCCGGTAAAATCACGTCACCTTTGTTGAGATCCACCGTCACTTCCGCCTCCGGAAAGCGAGCCAGATGCTCAGCAAGCGCTTGACAAAGAGCGACGGGAAGAACAAGCGGCAGCAGACCATTTTTTAAAGCATTGTTGAAAAAAATGTCACCGAAGCTCGGACCGATCAAAGCGCGAATGCCATGATCAACCAAGGCATAGACCGCCCCTTCACGCGAGGAGCCGCAGCCGAAATTATCATCAACCAGCAGCATGCTGGCTTGTTCAGCGCCCGGCTTGTTGAGTGGAAAATCTGGTGTGAGCTGTCCTTGTTGATTGCGGCGAATATCATGAAACAAAAATTGCCCATAGCCCTGCGCCCGGTCGGATTTTAAAAACCGTCCCGGAATGATCTGATCGGTATCGCAATTGATGCCGGGGACATGCACAATCTTGGATGTTTCGCGGGTAAAGGCTTTCATGGTGCAGCCCTTTCTAGGGTACGGATATCCGTTAAACGCCCATAAATTGCCGCCGCCGCCGCCATGGCGGGGCTGACCAGATGGGTGCGTGCACCTGGTCCTTGCCGTCCAACAAAATTACGGTTTGAGGTTGAGGCGCATCGCTCGCCCGCGCCCACTACATCGCCATTCATTGCAGCACACATGGAGCAACCCGATTGGCGCCATTCAAATCCGGCTTTACGGAATAAATCAGCCAAGCCTTCCGCTTCAGCCTGTTCACGCACCTGTGTGGATCCGGGGACCACAATGGCCGGAATGACGGCTTGGCGTCCTTGAATAAATGAGGCCGCAGCGCGCAAATCTTCAATCCGGCTATTGGTGCAAGAGCCAATAAAGACCCTATCTAAGGCAAGACCGTTTAATGGTGTGCCGGGTTTGAGGTCCATATAATCAAGCGCTTTCAAAGCTGTTTGACGGCGCTCCGGATGCGCATAGAGTGAGGGGTCTGGAACATGCCCATCAATCGGTAAAGCATCTTCGGGGCTGGTGCCCCATGTAACCATCGGCGCTAAATCGGCCCCTTGCATGGTTACGGTGCGATCATAGATGGCCTCATCATCGCTTGTTAAAAGCCGCCATTGGGCAACAGCGTGATCCCATTCCTGTTCGGAGGGCGCAAAGGGGCGGCCATAAAGATAAGAAAAGGTTGTGTCATCAGGCGCGACCATACCAAAGCGGGCCGCAGCCTCAATCGACATATTGCATAAGGTCAAGCGTGCCTCGATGGATAAAGCGCGCACCACCGGCCCAGTAAATTCGATCGCATGCCCGCCTGCACCCGCAGCCCCAATATGAGCAATCAGAGCCAGCATGATATCTTTGGCCGTGACGCCATAAGGCAAGATCCCTTCAATATGAACCCGCATGGTTTTGGGGCGTAACTGCCATAAGGTTTGTGTGGCAAGCACATGCGCATTTTCTGATTGCCCGATCCCGAAGGCAATCGCCCCCAAAGCGCCTTGGGTTGAGGTGTGACTATCTGAGCATACCAAAGTGAGGCCGGGCAGGGTAATGCCTTGTTCCGGGGCGACCACATGCACAATGCCCTGCCGACGATCACTCAAGCCGAAATGGCGCACACCGGCCCATTGCATATTGGTGTCGAAGGTTTCAATCATCTGCGCGATGGCGGGACTGGCAGCCTCGCGCGCCGTGCGGGCATGGGTGGGCACATAGTGATCCGCCACACCAAAAATTTGTTTCGGGCGGCGGGGTTTCAACATGCGGCGTTGCAAATCAGCAAAGGCATGAAAACTGCCTTCATGGATCATGTCGCGGTCAATATAGAGCAGTGACGGGCCGGAGGGATGGCGCAAAATTTCATGCTCATCCCAGATTTTTGCCAACAATGTGCGCGGTGTTGAGGAAGAGGGCGTCATCATCATTGTGCCTTGTGTCGACTTTTTGTTCTGTTCCTGAAAGGGGGCATGCGCATCCTATGGGCTTTGTGCCTGAAAGGCTTGGGCAATGGCCCCTGTTGGGGTTGTCCAAACCCCGTCATGGGAGAGGATGTAGTCTAGGATTTCGCGCAGATAGGCGATCCGATAGGGCATGCCGGAGATCCAACTATGCAAAGGCAGACTCATCACCCGTCCACCATAGTCCGCACTTTCCCGATAGAGCACATCAAACCGATCTTTGACTTGCTGAACCCATTCCGGCTCGGAATGAAAATATTCATCAGCAACAACCCGGTCATCGGTCTCATAGGCCAGGGGCATGGCATAGAGCACGCCGCTTTTGGTGTTCATCGCATAGGGCAGGTCGTCATTAGCCCAATCCAAACAATAGCGCACAGCATGGGCCTGCAAAAGGTCAGGGGTTTGAAAACTCTGCGCGCGTCCGGGTGACAACCAGCCCTCAACGGCCTGCCCACTGGCTTGGCGCAGCAAGGTGAGCGTTTGGTTGATGAGGGCGTTTTCCTCGGATTCGGTCAGGCCGGAATGATGCACTTTGCCCATATCCAGCCCGTGCGCGACGATTTCATGCCCATCGGCGCAAATGGCCTGAATGAGGGCCGGATAGCGTTGAGCCACGATGCCATTCACAGCAAAGCTGCCGTGCAGTTTCATCGTGCGCAACAACGAGAGAAGACGGAACACACCGACCCGATTGCCGTAATCACGATTGGTATAATAGCGAAAATCGGGATAGGGCATCATCAGCGCGCCGGGTGCCTTGAAGGGCTTAGCCGGCATATCAAGCGGGAAGTGCTGAACATGTGTGACGATCGACAAAGCGATGCGTGCTTTGTTTGGCCAAACGATGGGCGGGCGTTTAAAAAAATCCGACCACGGATAGCGCGCGTGATCCATGCCATAATGGCGGGCCGGATAGTGCAAATAGCTGTCAGGCATTGACATCAGCGTTGCTCCTGTTCGGCTTGATGGGCGGCCATGGCTTTTTGCATGGCGTCATAGGCACCGCTTGCGTGATAGGCTGACGCAATCTCCCGGCCTGTGGTTTTCCATACGCCGTCATGCTGGCTGATATAGGCAAGAGCATCGGCAAACGCCTCGATCCGGTGGGGCTGGCCAACCAGATAGGGATGGAGCGGAATACACATCACCGTGCCGCTGTCTTCCCCGTCTTTGTAAAGCTGATCAAACTGCCGTTTGATGATTTCGCCATAATGGCGGGGGGTAACTTTTTGTGTGTTATAGACAATCACATCATTCATTTCGAGCGAATAGGGCATAGAAATCAAATTACCGGATTTGACTTTGACGGGCATGGGCTGATCGTCATGAAACATATCGCAGGTATATTGAATGCCCGCCTCGGCCAATATATCCATGGTCCAGAAATTGTTGGACAAAGCGGGGGACAGCCAGCCAGCGAGCGTTTGGCCTGTCTGGTTACGCACCGTGTCAAACGCATCTTTGATCATCGCGCGTTCTTGCTCAATGCTCATATTATAAACATAGCGCGTGTTATAAATGCCGTGCGAAAAAAACTCCCAATCTCGATCCGCGCAGGCTTTAATGATTTCTGGATGATGCGCGCACAGTGCCACATTCAAGGAGACAGAGCCGCGAAATCCAGTCCGGTCCATGGCCGCCATCATGCGTTGCCAACCAACCCGATTGCCATAATCACGATGCGAATATTGCAGCACATCCGGATTGGGCCGCGCCCATGGTTTGCGGGTCGGATTGTCAGGCGGATCATATTCGTAAAATTCGATATTGGGGGCAATCCAGACGGCAATTTTCTTATCGCCCGGCCAACGAATTTTGGGTCGATTGGGCCAAGGCAGATAGTCATAAAGCCCCAAATCCGATTGGAGGGCGTCAACAGGTGCAGACATTTTAACGACTCTCCGATTGATAGGCTTGGTACCACGCCAGTGCATCGGCAACGGGGATCACATCCCCATATTTGATGGCGATATCGTAGAGATTGGCAAAGTGTGGGCTTTCATGTTTGTCGGCCACACATTCCTCCGGCACGATCACCCGATAGCCGCGTGAAATGGAATCAACCACGCAAGCGCGCACGCAGCCTGACGTCGATCCTCCCGTCAGCACCACCGTGTCGCATTGATGCCAGACCATCAAGGATTGCAAATTGGTTTCATGAAAGGGAGAGGCCATGCGCTTGTTGAGAATAATATCTTTGACCCGATCCACATGCAGCC
>CAWUMW010000031.1:0-15074 GCA_963923415.1 uncultured Hyphomicrobiales bacterium
TGATGATCTGTTGTTCCACAATATCCTCCTCATCGCAGATCAGCGTTCCCAGTCCGGGATTGGCCGGATCATCAAAAGACGAACGCACATAGGTAGGCACCCGATGAACCATCGCCAGTTCAACGGAACGGACCTGCAAAACTTTGGCGCCCATTGACGCCATTTCCAACATTTCTTCAAAGGCCACCCGGTCAAGCCGGCGCGCCTTGGGAACGATCCGAGGGTCGGTTGTATAGACGCCATCCACATCGGTGTAGATGTCACAGCGCTCGGCACCAATGGCCGCTGCGACCGCCACCGCACTGGTATCTGAACCGCCCCGCCCTAAAGTTGTGATCCGCTGCGTGGGGGTATGAATACCCTGAAATCCGGCGATCACCGCCACTTCCCCACGGGCTTCAAACCCTTCAATCAAATTCTTACCATCGACATGGGTGATGCGCGCCGATCCA
The DNA here is from genome assembly GCA_963923415.1 of uncultured Hyphomicrobiales bacterium. GTDB lineage: Bacteria > Pseudomonadota > Alphaproteobacteria > Rhizobiales > Beijerinckiaceae > CAIYZJ01. The sequence continues at coordinate 453 of CAWUMW010000031.1, forward strand.
TGCGCTTCCGAAGTTTCAACCGGAATTTGCCACCCCTGCCAAGAGCGGGCCGCAAGGCCCATTTCCTGCAACACAATCGCCAAGAGACCGGAGGTCACCTGCTCGCCCGAGGCAACCACCGCATCATATTCACGCGGATCATAGAGTTTGGAGCCATTATTGACCCAACCGACCAATTCATTGGTTTTGCCCGACATGGCCGACACGACCACGGCCACATGATAGCCAGCCGCCACTTCCCGCGCGACATGGCGCGCCACATTCCGAATGCGGTCCATATCGGCGACCGATGTGCCGCCAAATTTCATCACCAGACGTGCCATGCGCGTCAAAAATCCTTCTTTCGCCCTCATTGCCGAGCAATGATCGGCCCTTCTACAAAGGAAGCCACGGGCTGTCACGCCCTGACTGCACAAAAAAGCGCGCTTTCTCATGCAGGCGGCCTCGCCTGCTGTCAACCTTGTCTCTATACTGAGGGGGGTGGTAAAGGAAATTCACATGTCAGACCGTCATTTTGCCCGCAAAACAGCTCAAAATCCGTCTTTTTCAACCTTGGACGACGAAGAAGTCGCTCGATTCGACCGATTGGCCGCCACGTGGTGGGATGAAAAAGGGCCAATGCGGACCCTGCATTTATTTAATCCAGTGCGGCTCGACTATATCCGGACCCATGTTTTGAGCCATTTCAACCGCACGGGCGACTCATTAACCCCTTTGGCGGGGTTGAGCGTGCTTGATATTGGCTGCGGCGGCGGCCTGTTATGCGAGCCTTTGGCGCGTTTGGGCGCCGATGTGACCGGCATTGATCCAGCTGGGAAAAATATCGGGGTTGCGCGTTTGCACGCCGAACAGTCCCAGCTGCCAATCCATTATCTGAACGAAACCGTTGAGAGTGTTGTCGCCACACAGCAGCACTATGACATTGTCTTGGCGATGGAAGTGGTTGAGCATGTGGCCGATGTTGGGCTGTTCATCCAAAGCTGCTGCCAAGCCGTTAAACCGGGCGGGCTGTTGTTTCTCGCCACCCTCAACCGCACCGTCAAGGCCTTTGCATTAGCGATTGTGGGGGCTGAATATGTGCTCGGTTGGTTGCCGCGCGGTACCCATCAATGGGAAAAATTCGTCACCCCGGATGAGCTTGATGCAGCCCTCGCTCCACATGGCTTTGCCCCTTTTGATGACAGTGGGGTGATCTACAATCCTTTGCGCGACCGCTGGCAACTCAGCCGCGACATGGATGTCAATTATATGCTGGTCGCCCGTAAAACATCTGCCTGAAAGCAGCCTATTAGATTGGCCCTCACACAGATCCCATCACCCGAACCGGTACTTTGCGGGTATGGGCGAGTGTGGGGATGCGGGCGCGGGCGTCGGCCACCAAAGCGGTATCGATTGTTGCCAAAATAAAGCCGGGTTCCGCCTCGGCTTCTGCCAATACCCGCCCCCACGGATCCACAATGATGGAATGACCAAATGTATCGCGGCCATCCTCATGATGCCCAGCCTGCGCTGCGGACATAAAATAAGCCCCATTTTCAATCGCGCGGGCGCGATGCAAAACCACCCAATGCGCCTGTCCGGTCTGTTGCGTAAAACAAGCTGGCGCTGACAGAAAATGACAGCCCGCTTCAGCGAGATCGTGATAAAGATGGGGGAAGCGCACATCATAACAAATCGAGACCCCTAAGCGCCCCCATGGCAAATCGACCGCCACCGCTTCCGCACCTGCCGTATAGGTGCGCGATTCACGCCAACTTTCACCATTGGGCAAATCGACATCATAAAGATGGACCTTATCATAGCGCGCAAGGATGGAGCCATCGGGCCCGATCAAAAGAGCCCGATTTGCCACTTTCTCGCCAACCGATAAAGCGAGCGACCCAATATGGATATGGATTTTTTTCTCGCGGGCGAGATCACGCAAAGCGGCCAACATCCCGTCCTTGTCCTCAGTGGACAAGGAGGCCATTAATCCCTCACGCGACCGATTAACCGCATTCGACATTTCCGGCGTTTGCACATAATCAGCCCCCGCCTCAACGGCTGCACGAATAGTCTTGACCGCAAAATCGGTGTTTTTAAGCGGATCAATGCCTGATCGCATTTGAATCATGGCCGCCGTGAAAGAAGAAGGCTGCTGGGTCATCCGATCTTCTCCTTAGCCGGCCAAAAGCGCGTCCAGCTTGCCTGCATCCTCCAAGGCATGCAGATCATCACATCCCCCCACATGGGTACCGTTAATAAAAATCTGCGGAACGGTGGAGCGTCCATTGGCCCGTTTGGCCATCGCGGCCTGTCCATCGGGATCATGACCAACATCAATTTCCTGATAGTGCACCCCTTTTGCGCCTAGCAAAGCCTTGGCTTTCTGGCAATACGGGCACCAGGATTTGGTATAAATCGTGACATCAGACATCGATTGGACTCCCTCACATCGCTGAACGGACCCCATCTTATAGCGCAATCATGGGGTGTTGGCCACGCAGGCAAAGCAAAGCAGATCCACAGACCGCGCACCAGCTTTCAGCACCGCCCGCGCACAGGCATTGGCTGTAGCGCCTGATGTCAACACATCATCAATCAAAACCACATGCCGATCCTGCAGCACCAAAGCCTTCTCATCCCTCACCCGAAACGCTCCTTGCAGATTGCGAGCGCGTTCGGCTTTGCTCAAACCCGGTTGCGGCCGTGTTGCCCGAACCCGTCGCAACACATCATAGACAACCTCAATGCCTTTCAAACGACCGATTTCCGCAGCCAATAAGGCCGCTTGGTTGAAGCGGCGCCATAAAAATCGCCATAAATGCATCGGAACAGGCACCAAAACCGCGTGCTCCTGCAACAAAGACGCACCAATTTGGGCCATCCAAGCCGCCATCGGTGCAACCAGCTCCAGCCGATTTCCATATTTTAAATCATGCACCAAATCCCGCGCCACCCCGCTATAGACCGCCACCGAACGCGCCCGCGCAAAAACCGGCGGATCCGCCATCGCGCGCAATGAAATCAACGCCTCACCATAATCAACTGGTAAAGGCAGGCCCAACCGATCACAGACCGGGCGTGTGATAAAAGGCATGTGCTGCCAACAGGCTGCACAGAGCAAATGATGATCTTGAGTGAATGCAGGACAGGCCACACAGGTCGGCGGATAAAAAAAATCCAAAACTGCGCGTGTTGCCGCCTGATAATAAGCCAGCGGTCTTAAGCCCTGAACCTTTACTGATGCCTCTGCCATAGGGCTTGTTGTCCTGATCTGATCAACACCAGCTATGCATATTATCGCGTCTCAAGAAATAGGAAAATGAAATAGGGAAAAATTTTAGAGCCCAAGCGTCCTTTGGCTTTTTTAACCTGTCTGTCTTTTGACGAATGCGGCGGACAGGCTATAAGGTGCGCATGCAAACACCACCCCGCTTATTTGATCGTGCGCTTTTTCGGCAAAGGCTCCTGCGTGCCTATCGGCAAGGACCGATTGATTTTCTGCTCGCCCGCGCTGCGGATGATTTAGCAGATCGCTTGTCTGTTCTCACCCGTTCTTTTCCGCGCGCTTTGGATTTTGCCACACCCGGTCCACATGGTGCGGAAGTGTTGGCCACATGCGGTCGGTGTGAGCATGTCTTTCGGGCCAGCCCGCTTGCGCTCGCACACGGATTTGGGCCTTGGCAGACGGTGTTATGTGAAGCGAGCCTTGTGCCTTTTGCACCTCAATCGCTTGATCTCATTACCACTTTATTGGCTTTGCAGCATATTGACGATCTGCCCGGAACCCTTGTCCAACTCCGCCGCGCCCTCAAACCCGATGGCTTGTTGCTGGGCGCCATGCTGGGTGGAGAAACCTTGCATGAATTGCGCATGGTCATGACGGAAGCTGAGGCGCTGTGCGAGGGGGGGGCCAGTCCGCATGTAGCGCCCTTTGCTGATTTGCGCGATGTTGGCGGCTTGCTGCAACGGGCCGGATTTGCGCTGCCTGTCACCGATTGCGACCATGTGACCGTGCGTTACGATACGCTGTTTGATTTGGTCCATGATCTGCGCGGCATGGCAGCCAGCAATCCCTTGCTGGCGCGCCGCAAAACGCCGTTGCAAAAAAAGACCCTGATTGAGGCGGCGCGGCTTTACTCGGAAAAATTCTCAGACCCTGATGGGCGAATCCGCGCCACTTTTGATCTGATCTGGTTTTCAGGATGGTCACCCCACCCCGACCAACAAAAACCCCTGAAGCCCGGCTCAGCTCAAATCCGACTGGCTGACGCTCTCAAAGCCAAATAAATCTACACAGGAAGACCCATGAAAAAAGTCCGGCAAAGCCGGACTTGATTTCAATGTTCATCACGCCCGATGCCAGCCTCTCAGCCCTTGCGAAACGCATCAATTGCTGCCTTAGCACCCGCCCGCAATTGCAAAATATCCGTTCCAATCGACAACAGATCAAAACCATCTTGCGCCAGTTTCCGCCCAATCTGACCATTGGCTGTAAAGACCGTGGCCGCTTTTTTATGATGGCGGCACCGCTTCAACACATGATCCAAGGCAGAAAACACGTCGGCATGGGTCTGATCCACATGGCCCCCGTTAGACAAAGCAATGGACAAATCAGACGGACCCACCAGCACGCCGTCAATTCCATCCACCGCTAAAATATCATCGAGTGCCGCCAAGGCTTCACGGGTTTCAACCATGGCAATGGTCACATGCATCTGATTGGCCTGTTTGAGATAATCACCCGGCTGCAACTGGGTCATGTTCAACGTCACGGCCGGCCCCCAACTGCGCTCGCCAATCGGCGGGAATTTGGTGTAAGCGGCCAATTGGCGTGCATCCGCAGCACTATTGATCATCGGCGCGATAATCCCGGATGCCCCCAAATCCAAAGCCCGCGAGGCCGTCTCAAATTGGCCAACCGGAATACGCACAATGGCCGGTTTGCCCGCCAGCGCCACTTGCGCAATCGAGGGGATGATCGTGTTAATATCATTGGCGCCGTGCTGCATATCGAGCACCACCGCATCAAAATCCTCGCGCGCCAAAATCCCAACCATCAAAGGGTCGGGAATACCGGTCCAGGCCGTGATCAACGGTGTCCCTTTTCCCAAACGTTGCGCCAAACTTGCCACCGACGATGTGTTCATAAGTGTTTCCGCCCTTTTTCAAATCACTGTCTCAGCAAGGCAGGATAAGCGGCTTTTCAGTCCTGGCAAGCCAGTTTGAAAGCGCGGCTGAACTGCATAGATGTTGATGAAGGCCTGCCTCCAACCTGCGAATCATTGTGCTTTGCGGCCCAATCGGCTAGGAGGAGACGGAGTCTGAAACAGGCAAAGAGCGGAGACGATCCGGTCTTTTTTTGTTTTTGGGCGTTAAGTCTAAGAAATGGCTGGATTTTTCTCAAAAAGAAAACTGTCCGGCCCCAGATGAACCCTTTTGAAACGGTCAGAACCGATGAATCGTCGCCGCCGCATTTACGAAGGCAAGGCTAAAGTCCTTTATGAAGGGCCGGAACCTGGCACCCTTATTCAGCATTTCAAAGATGATGCTACCGCCTTCAATGCCAAAAAACATGAAGTCATTGACGGCAAAGGCGTGCTGAACAACCGTATTTCTGAATATGTTTTCAATAATTTAAACGAAATCGGGGTTCCGACCCATTTTATCAAACGGCTCAATATGCGCGAGCAATTGATCCGCGAAGTGGAAATTATTCCGCTGGAAGTTGTGGTGCGCAATGTTGCCGCGGGATCGCTGTCAACGCGGCTCGGCATTGAGGAAGGCACCCAGCTTCCCCGTTCGATCATTGAATTTTATTATAAAAATGATGCGCTCAACGATCCGATGGTGTCCGAAGAGCATATTACGGCGTTTGGCTGGGCCAATCCGCAAGAAATTGATGACATCATGGCCCTGGCCATTCGGGTCAATGATTTCCTGTCTGGCCTTTTTCTAGGCGTGGGCATTCGTCTGGTTGATTTCAAGATGGAGTGCGGACGGCTGTGGGAAGGCGACATGATGCGAATCGTGGTGGCCGACGAAATTTCCCCTGATTCCTGCCGGTTATGGGATATGAAATCCAATGACAAGCTGGATAAAGACCGGTTCCGCCGCGATATGGGCGGTCTGGTGGAAGCCTATCAGGAAGTTGCCAAACGCTTGGGTATTTTGGGTGAAAATGAACCAATCGGGGGATCGAGCCCCAAATTGGTGCAATAAATCCCCCCTCATCCTTCACTGTGATCCCATGCCTCGCTGCTGCTTCGTTTTACCATTTGATATCAGTGGCTTAAGAGCCAATATGCCATGCCCTGCGATTAGGAGTCCTAGCACATGAAAGCGCGTGTGACCGTCACCTTAAAAAATGGTGTTCTCGACCCTCAAGGCAAAGCCATTGAAGGGGCCTTGAAGGCGCTGGGCATTGACGGGATCAAATCGGTCCGGCAAGGCAAGGTCTTTGACATCGAACTCAGCACCAAAGATGTGATCGGCGCCGAAGATGCGCTGAAACAGGCTGGGGAGAAATTGCTGGCCAATACGGTGATTGAAAATTTCAAGGTTGAAATCGAAAGCTGATTTGTGCCAATTCCTGCGTGTAACGGCCCTCTAAACTGAGTGTCGCGTTGTTTCTGTTGCGTTTGTTTGCGTTTTCACCATTCAAAATGCACTGGAGACTTCAATGCGGCGCCTTCTTTTATCCATCGGTCTGACCCTTTTATTGGCTGCATGCCAATCTGCCTCCGGAACCAAGACATATTTTGATGTCGACGCGCCGCGCGAACCCATTAAGCCCGGTCAAACACGGATCACCATTAAAAACAATGACCGCGACCATTGGATGCGCGTTCCCTCAAGTTTTGGTAGCCCCCCGGATGAAATGATTTTTGAATGTCGGTTGCTGGCCTGCCCGGACCAAACCCGCGTCATTTACCGGACCATCAGCACGCCGAGAAATCCTGATACGCAAGCCATTTTGAAATTATCCGATGATATTTACAAACGCTTGCAAGAAAAAGGAGCAACCGGCCTGTCTGCGCCCAAAATAGGATCCTACAAATCCTATAAAACGGTTTCTTTTGTCTTTTCGTTTGAGAAAAACGACAAAACAATTTACGCGCATCGCCTGTGGATATTCTCTGGCAGCCTCAGTATTTCTTTGGAAGGAGCCTCTTATGACAAAGCTTTTGGACAAAAGGCGGTTGAACATTTCCTCCCAATGATAGAAATAGAGGACGGTGGGTCGTTACATTAAATTTGTTCTTTGGTGCGTAAGAGGTTTGCATGAAGGCCGCAGTCATCACGTTTCCCGGTTCAAACCGTCAGCAAGATGTCATACGGGCCTTGCAACAGGCAACCGGATCTGCCCCGGCTTCTGTCTGGCATGCTGATCAGGATTTACCGCACGGCACCGATCTTGTTGTCTTGCCGGGCGGTTTTTCTTACGGGGATTATTTGCGCTGTGGCGCCATTGCTGGTCATGCCGCGATCATGCCCGCCGTGCGCGCTCATGCCGCCCGCGGCGGTTATGTGTTGGGGATTTGCAACGGTTTTCAGATTCTCGTCGAATCGGGCCTGTTACCCGGCATTTTAATGCGCAATGCGGGTCTGCGTTTCATCTGCAAAATGCAGCATTTACAAGTCACCACCCCCAACAGCGCCTTCACCAGTCTTTATAGCAAAGGGCAGGTCATCAAAGTCTGCATTGCGCATGGGGAAGGCAATTATATGGCCGACCCTCAAACCATCGAGCAGCTTGAACACGAAGACCGTGTGGCCTTCCGCTATTGCCATGCAGATGGCACCCGCACACAAGGTGCCAATCCGAATGGATCGATCCATGACATTGCGGGGATTTTGTCAGAGAATCGCCGCGTTCTCGGCATGATGCCGCATCCCGAAAATCTGATCGAAGATATGATGGGAGGCATCGATGGGCGCGGATTATTTGCAAGCCTCGCCTCTGCCGCCTAATCGCCTTATCGCCTTATCTCCCTCTTTATCTCCCTCTTTTAAAACTTAAAAAATGGCTTTCCGACCGACTGCCGATTGAATGAATGGACCGAGTGGCATGACAAGCGACGCCCATAACACAGACTGGAACACAGCGGAGATCACACCGGAGCTGGTCGCCCAACACGGACTGAAGCCAGATGAATATGAGCGGATTGTCACGCTGATTGGCCGCACCCCTAGCCTGACGGAATTGGGTATTTTTTCTGCGATGTGGAACGAGCATTGTTCCTATAAATCCTCCCGCTTGCATTTGAAGGGACTGCCGACCCAAGCGCCTTGGGTCATTCAGGGGCCGGGTGAAAATGCCGGGGTGATTGATATTGGCGATGGGCTAGCCTGCATTTTCAAAATGGAGAGTCACAACCACCCATCGTTCATTGAGCCTTATCAAGGCGCCACGACAGGCGTAGGTGGAATTTTGCGCGACGTGTTTACAATGGGCGCGCGTCCGATTGCCTGTTTGAATGCGTTGCGCTTTGGTGATCCATCCCATCCGCGCACCCGCCATTTGGTCTCGGGTGTGGTGGCGGGTGTAGGCGGATATGGCAATTCCTTCGGTGTCCCAACCGTTGGTGGGCAAGTTGGTTTCCATGCGCGCTACAATGGCAATATTCTCGTCAATGCGATGGCGGTCGGCATTGCGCGCAGCAATGAAATTTTTTACTCCGCGGCCACTGGAGTCGGTAATCCGATTGTTTATCTCGGCTCGAAAACAGGGCGCGACGGCATCCATGGTGCGACGATGGCATCAGCGGAATTTGATGATGCGTCCGAGGAAAAACGCCCCACCGTGCAAGTGGGTGATCCCTTCGCAGAAAAGCTTTTGCTGGAAGCCTGCCTCGAATTGATGAAAACCGGTTCGGTGATTGCCATTCAAGATATGGGAGCGGCGGGTCTCACCTGTTCAGCGGTTGAAATGGGGGCGAAGGGCAATCTGGGGATTGAGCTTAATCTCGACCATGTGCCTTGCCGTGAAGACGGCATGACCGCCTATGAAATGATGCTGTCGGAAAGCCAAGAACGGATGTTGATGGTGCTGGATCCGACCAAGCGCGAACAAGCCGAAGCCGTGTTTAAAAAATGGGGCTTGGATTTCGCTGTCATTGGCTACACCACCGATACGTTGCGCTTTGTCATCAAGCATCATGGCGTGGTCATGGCCGATTTGCCGATCAAAGAATTGGGCGATGAAGCACCGCTTTATGATCGGCCTTATGAGGAAACCACACCCCCCAGCGAGCTCGATGCGCGCAAAATTCCCAATCCCTTGTCGCATCGCGAAGCCTTGTTGAAATTATTGGCATCACCCGAACTGTGTTCCAAGCGCTGGGTGTGGGAGCAATATGACCATTTGATTCTCGGCAATACGGTTCAGCAACCCGGCGGAGATGCGGCCATCGTCCGTGTGGAAGACGGACCGAAAGCCTTGGCGCTGACCTCCGATGTCACGCCGCGTTATTGCGAGGCCAATCCGTTTGAAGGCGGCAAGCAGGCGGTGGCCGAAGCCTGGCGCAATATTACCGCTGTTGGCGGCCTGCCTTTGGCCATCACCGACAATCTGAATTTCGGCAATCCCGAACGTCCCCATGCGATGGGACAATTTGTTGGATGTCTGAAAGGCATTGGTGCAGCGTGCCAGGCGCTCGATTTCCCGGTCGTGTCGGGCAATGTGTCGCTTTATAATGAAACCAATGGCGAAGGGATTTTACCAACCCCAACCATTGGCGGGGTCGGCCTGCTCCAAGACTATACCAAACATGCTAGTTTAGCGTTCAAAGGCGAGGGGCAGCTGATCGTTTTGATTGGCAAGACTCGGGGCCATTTGGGTCAATCAATCTGGTTGAAAGAAATTGCCGGACAAGAAAAAGGCGCTCCGCCGCCGGTTGATCTGGCACTTGAACGTAAAACAGGGGATGCGCTTCGTCCTTTGATCCAAGCAGGGGATCTGACCACGGTCCATGATCTGTCGGATGGGGGGCTTGCTGTCGCCCTAGCAGAAATGGTGATGGCCTCAGGCATTGGCGCACAGATTGACACTCTGCCCCAAGGCATCCCTGTCCATGCCGCGTTGTTTGGGGAAGATCAGGCCCGCTATGTGGTTGCAGTGCCTGGAAAATCACTCAAAAAATTGCTGCACGCTCTTGACGCCGCAGGGGTCGATCACAGCGCCATCGGGACAACCGGAGGCGATGCCTTGATTTTGCCCGGGGAAAAACCCATATCTGTCACAGAATTGCGGACGAAACATGAAGGTTGGCTGCCTAAATATATGGCCGGCAAAGCGAATGGCTAACAGCCCGCACCCGAACAAGGACTGAATGCAATGGCAATGCAAGCCCATGATATAGAAATGATGATCCGTCAGGCTCTGCCGGACGCTGATATAGAAATTAAAGATCTTGCAGGCGATGGCGACCATTATGCGGCAACCGTCACCTCTGCGGCCTTCAAAGGCTTGCCACGCGTGCGCCAACACCAATTGGTTTATGCGGCCTTACAGGGTAAAATGGGTGGGCAATTGCACGCACTTGCACTCACGACACAGGTGAAAGACCAGTAACGCATCACGGATAACGCATTACGGATAACCCATCACAGATGATCCCCTCACACGGATCATCATTCTCGCAACGGCGCCCCTTGAACGCGCACGGCACAAGGACAAAAGCAATGAGCATCCAAGACCAGATTAAATCAGAAATCGCCTCCCAAGATGTTGTTTTATTTATGAAGGGCACACCGCAATTTCCGATGTGCGGTTTTTCCGGGCAGGTGGTGCAGATTCTCGATTATGTCGGCGTCCCTTTCAAAGGGATCAATGTTCTCGACAATCAAGACATTCGTGAAGGCATTAAAGATTATGCCAATTGGCCGACCATTCCGCAGCTCTATATCAAAGGCGAATTTATTGGCGGTTGTGATATTGTGCGTGAAATGTTCCAATCCGGTGAATTGCAAACCTATTTGAGCGAACATGGCATCGCAGTTAAAGCGCCTGCTCAAGCCTGATTCATCGCACAACACGCATGCGCGTTTTCAAACCCGCTCCGTTTAAGGAGCGGGTTTTTTGATGCGTTTAAGGAACGACAGCCGTAACCTCGATTTCAACTTTCATTTCAGCTTTCAAAAGCCCGGTCACAACATAAATGCCTGAGGCCGGGCGGATATCCGCCAGCACATCCCCGCACACCTCCAGAACCGGCTCGCAAAAAGCAGGATCGGTCACAAAAATCTGAACCCGCGTGATATGCGGCAATCCGCTGCCCGCTTGCGTAAGAACCTGTGCAACTGTCTTAAAGATTGTGCGGGCCTGCTGCGCAACATCCTCTGGCATGCGCATGTTCTCATAATCATAGCCTGTCGTGCCCGACACAAAGACCAAGCCCTGATCGACCACCGCACGCGAATAGCCATAGGCCTGTTCAAAGGGCGATCCTGTTGAAATTAATTGTCGCATCTCATCCTCTTATTTGATGGAATCGGCGTGATTGGCGCGCCTCTTCACTCATGCTCTCACACGCTGTCCAAATTAAGAATCAGACCTCATCTTTTTAGGGCTTGGCCACTTTGATCGCCTGCTCGATCAAAGCGATTGCCTGATCGGAGGACCATTGCGCTGGACCTGCCATATCCGCTAGCAAACAGCCCTGTCGATTGATCAAAAAAGTGGTTGGCAAGCCCTGTACCTTTCCAACACTGCGCAGCGCTTGAAACGCCTTTCCCGCAGGATCCGCATAAAAGGTTAACGCCTTGATCTGGTTTTCAGCCAACCATTTTGGCACCCGCTCCACCATGCGGGTATCCATATTCAAAGCGACCACCTCAAAATCTGCCCCTCCCTTTCTCTGCTGCAACTGATCAAGTGCTGGCATTTCTTCTCGACAGGGCACACACCATGTCGCCCAAAGATTGAGCAAAATCACCCGGCCCCGCAGCGACTCAAATGGCACGCGACCCTGCGCTGTTTCAATCTCGATGGCGGGAAAGGACACTGGCGTTTGAAGAGGCTTTAAAGCCGCTATCTCCCCAACCGCCAACGGCCGCAAGGCCGCTGCTTGCGATGCGGCAGCCTGACAGGGATCTGCCTGCTGGTTGCCCCCCTCCCCCTTTTTCCCGTATAGAAGGAACGCGCTCGCCGCGGCCCCGCCGATCAGCGCAAGACAGACAAGGACAAAGCGCAATCGGGACATATTCTTTCCTCTATCAGCGATTTCGTGATCGAAATCAGACTTAAAAGACGAGATTTAAAGGTTTGAGCCAATGAGCAATACAATGTGGGGTGGTCGTTTCGAAAGCGGACCTGCGGCCATTATGGAAGAAATCAACGCTTCCATTACCTTCGATCAAACCCTCTGGCGGCAAGATATTGCTGGTTCGCAGGCGCATGTAAAGATGCTGGCCGCCCAAGGCATTGTGACGCCTGAAGATTGCACCGCCATTCTCAAGGGACTGGAAGCCATTGCGAGGGAAATCGACAGTGGTCAATTCGAATTTTCCCGCGCTTTAGAAGATGTGCATATGAATATCGAATCGCGGTTGGCGCATCTGATCGGTGCGCCGGCTGGACGCTTGCACACCGCCCGCTCCCGCAATGATCAGGTCGCAACCGATATGCGTCTCTGGGTGCGCGACACGCTTGATATGCTGGATCAGCAGATGCACGATTTACAGTTAGCCTTAGCCAATAAAGCGCTTGAGCATGCGGGCTCTGTAATGCCCGGCTTTACGCATCTGCAATCCGCTCAACCCGTCACATTTGGCCATCACTTAATGGCCTATGTCGAAATGCTGGCCCGGGATCGTGGCCGTTTACACGATGCCCGTGTGCGCATGAATGAATGTCCGCTTGGCTCAGCGGCGCTTGCCGGAACCTCATTTCCGATTGATCGCTTTGCCACCGCCCAAGCCCTTGGCTTTGATCGACCCACCGCCAACTCGCTCGATAGCGTGTCCGATCGTGATTTTGTGCTGGAAGCCTTATCGGTCGCCTCGATTTGCGCTGTCCATCTGTCCCGCTTGGCTGAAGAGATCGTGCTCTGGACCACACCGCAATTCGGCTTTATTCGCCTTTCAGATGCTTTTTCCAGTGGCTCCTCCATCATGCCGCAAAAGCGGAATCCCGATGCCGCAGAATTGGTGCGGGGTAAATCCGGACGGATTGTTGGCGCCTTGACCGCTTTGCTGATCGTGATGAAAGGCCTGCCTATGGCCTATGCCAAAGACATGCAGGAGGACAAAGAAGGCACGTTTGATGCTTTGTCCACGCTCTCCCTCATGCTTGCCGCGATGAGCGGCATGGTCCGGGATCTGGTTCCAGACACCAAAAGCATGAAAAAAGCCGCCGGCCTTGGCTATGCCACCGCCACCGATCTGGCCGACTGGTTGGTTCGTTCGCTCAATTTGCCATTCCGGGACGCGCATCATATCACCGCCAAATTGGTCGGCTTGGCCAGCAGCCGCGCGGTTGGTCTCGAAAAACTCAGTTTATCGGACATGCAGGCAATTGAACCACGCATTCATACAGGCGTTTTTTCGGTTCTAGGTGTTGATAAATCAGTGAAAAGTCGGACCAGTTACGGCGGAACCGCCCCTCAACTGGTGCGCCAACAAGCCCGCCGCTGGCTAAAAAAATTGCAAAAAGAAGCCGGTAAAGCCGGTGAATAATGTTGGATCATCACTTTTATTGGTTTTTTTGAGGAAACGCGGGTTCAAACATCATCATTTCTGCTCTAGGGTCAGTAGTCTTGATGTGACGAGGTCTGATCTCGCGCCTGTTTGACTGAGGAAGAAACACATGTCCGGCATTTCTGCGAAAGCTGCCACCTATATGGCTCTGGCCCTAGCGGGTCTGATTTTATCCGCCTGTGGACGGCACGGTCCGCTTGAAGCGCCAGAAGGCAGCAAATCACCCGTTGCCATGCAATCGCCCAATACGGAAGAAGAGACGGACCCTTCAGCGCTCGTCCTGCCGAGTGCCGATGGGCAGGCCCATAAAAAAGGGACCAAGAAAATTGATCGTCCCAAAAGACCCTTTATCCTCGATTCCATTTTGTGAGCCCCCCGCCTCTCCATGCATCATTTCACCTATCACACGGGCACATTACACGCCGAACATGTCGCGCTTGATCACATTGCTGAAAGCGTAGGCACCCCTTTTTATTGCTATTCAACCGCTACATTAGAGCGTCATTACACGGTGTTTGCCGAAGCCTTCACAGGTCTGGATGCACTGGTGTGCTACGCCATGAAAGCCAATTCCAATCAGGCTGTGCTAAAAACTTTTGCACGATTGGGGGCTGGGCTTGATGTCGTATCGGAAGGTGAACTCCATCGCGCACTTGCAGCCGGTGTACCGGGGGCGCGCATTACTTTTTCTGGTGTCGGCAAAACCGACAGAGAAATCAAATTAGCGCTTGAAACAGGCGTGTTGTCTTTCAATGTTGAGTCAGAGCCAGAACTGCTGCATCTCTCGCGCATTGCGAGCCAGATGGGCCACACGGCCCATATTGCCTTGCGGGTCAATCCGGATGTGGATGCCAAGACACATGCAAAAATTTCCACCGGAAAATCCGAAAACAAATTTGGTATTCCGATTTCGCAAGCGCGTAGTGTCTATGCGCAGGC
>CAWUMW010000032.1:0-15033 GCA_963923415.1 uncultured Hyphomicrobiales bacterium
GCTATCCCCCGATACGATTCCAAGCATGGAGCTTGAAACAGGCATTCCATTAATCTATCGATTAAACGCCGATTCAACAGTGGCCAGCAAAGTGATTTCTCACCCTTAAAAGCCTCGCTTTTCAACATTATGATCGATCTGTTTTTTCTTGCAGATAGTCAGACCAAATTGCTTGCTTAATTGTCGCCATAAAAGTTGCGTGGCGTTGCAAAATCTCGTCGCTTAACCGATCAGGTAAAGGTTCTGGTCTTTGTTGGGCCATAGACTGACTTAAAGGCGTCTCATCTGTTTGGCGCGTAATTTGAACCGTCTGTGTGGCCAGACCGAGATCTGTTTGTCGACCACCCATTAATTCTAAATAAACATCCGCTAGGATTTCAGAATCTAATAAGGCGCCATGTTTTGTTCGCCGAGAATTATCAATTCCATAACGCTGGCACAACGCATCCAAACTATTCGGGCCAAAGGGATGGCGTTTGCGGGCTAAAAACAAAGTATCAATCACACGCTCTTGAGAGATCGGCGGAAATCCTAAAAGCGACAATTCGTGATTGATAAAATTCATATCAAAACTTGCATTATGGGCAACCAGTTTTGCTTCGCCAATAAAATCCAAAAAGTCTTGAGCAATTTTTGCAAAAACCGGCTTATCTGATAAAAATTCAGTTGAAAGGCCATGCACGCGAAATGCATCCGAAGGCACGTCGCGCTCAGGATTTATATATTGGTGAAAGTGACGGCCGGTTGGAATGTGATTGATTAATTCAACACAACCAAGCTCAACAATCCGATCTCCTGTTTGCGGATTCAATCCGGTAGTTTCGGTATCAAAAACAATTTCACGCATGTTCATTTCCATGTGAACGATAAAGTTTGACGATATTTTCAACTTGCTGGCGTGCGTGGTTCAAACCAAAATCTGTCTCAATCACATGATCCGCGCGTGCTCTTTTTTCTTGATCGGGAATTTGTTTTTTTAAAATTTCATTCAGTTGTTCTTCGCTCATCGTATTTCGTTCGAGAACCCGTTTTTTTTGTATCGCTGCATCTGCTGTGACAACAACAATTTTATCACACAGATTATCTGTACCTGTTTCAAATAATAAGGGGACATCCAAAATGATTAACGGCGTTGCGCGCTCTTGATGATGTTTGATGAAGTGTGATCTTTTTTCCTGAACCAAGGGATGAATAATCGCTTCCAATTTTTTTAACTGATCTGGATGGCCGATAACATAAGACGCCAGCTTTTTCCGATCTATTCCATCCTTTGTCTTGGTGCCGGGAAAATTATCTTCAATGCGATCGACCGCATCCTTTTTATATAAATCATGCACCGCTGCATCCGCATCAAAAACTGGAATGTCAAACTCACGAAACATCTGCGCTGTTGTCGTTTTTCCCATTCCAATCGAGCCTGTTAATCCGATAATCAAGGTCATGGAATCAGATCACCCTTTTTGACCCAATGCTGCAATAAGCCTTCGAACGGTAATCCGAGAATTGTATGAGAAGAACCTTCGACATGATGAAATAAATCTTTTCCCATTCCTTCAAAAAAATAACATCCAACACTCTTAATGACAGCCGGACCTTCATTTTTTAAATAGGTCTCTATCTCATCATCCGTTAAATGTCGCATGTGCATAATGGCTGTTTCTGTCCAGTGATGATAAATCTTTTCACTATCAAGTAAGACTGCCGACGAGATAAGTGCATGGGTTTTACCGCTTAATTTTTTTAACTGCAGCTTAGCTTCCGCTCTATTTTTACATTGATGCAATCGCTCATTCTCAACGACCAAAATCTGATCGGCCCCTAAAATTTGGTATCCATCAAATTGTTTGGCAACCGCCTCGACTTTACTCTTCGCCAACATATAGGCGCAGTCTTCATGCGTTAAATGCAAATGCGCGCGCTCAAGCGCTCTTTCATCAATATCAGCCGTACAGATTTGAAATTTCACATGCGCTTGATGCAATAGATTTTGCCGCGCTTGGCTTTTAGAGGCCAGAATCACAGGCTGCGCATTTGGGTTCCATTTCATTGCGCAACCAGCTGAGCCTGTCTCTCTTTGTATAAATTGATGATTGCAGCGGCTGTTTCCTCGATCGAGCGTCTGGTGACATCAATCACCGGCCAATTATTTTGCATAAATAATTTTCGAGAAAATGCCACCTCACTACTGACCGCTTGCCGATCCACATAAGGCGTGTCATCGGACGCATTGAGCGAAAGCAATCTGTTTTGGCGAATTTGAATAATCCGCTCAGGACTTGCAATCAAACCAACCACCAACGGTTTTTTCACTTTCAATAAATTTGGCGGGATCATGATTTCTGGAACAAGTGGATAATTCGCTGTTTTTATTCCACGATTGGCCAAATACATGCTGGTTGGTGTTTTGGAGGTTCGGCTAATGCCGACCAAGATAACATCGGCCGTTTCTAAATCATCCGGCATCTGACCATCATCATGCATCATCGTGTAATTTAAAGCGTCAATGCGTTTAAAATATTCCGAATTCAGCACATGTTGGGCGCCTGGTTTTTGATCGGACGCCGCCCCTAGATAAGATTGAAACAGGCCCAATACAGGATCAAGAATAGAAAGACAGGGGCAACCATGTTCCCGGCATGCTTTTTCCAATTCATCCGCTAAACTTTGATCAACCAGCGTATAAAGAACAATTCCGGGACTATTTTCGAGAGAATTGACGATTCGATCCATTTGGTTTTGAGCCCGCACCAAAGGATGGACATGTTCAATGGCTGAAATTCCTGGATATTGGGATGTGACAGCGCGACTTAAAGCAATCAAGGTTTCCCCTGTTGAATCGGAGATCAGATGGAGATGGAAATAATTGCGCGTTATCATTTTGATCTCAAATCTTTTCGGACTTTTCCAAGCCCTTGTGAATTTATGTGAAAAAAGGGGATGACTCCCGATTTTTTTGCTCGCTGGAAGATCCCGTGTTCAATCATCCCCAAATTGAATCCCAACTTATTTTATGTGGGCTGATTTTCCATCATGATTCCCTACTTCCTAGCACTAATTTCTTTAACCTTTTATTCACAGATCTAATGTTCTGATTTTATTGATATTTTATCTTTTTTTACCAGGGGACGCATGTCTTATCCCCAACTCTCCCGCATGCTTTTTCTTTGTGCCTTGTGATTTGATTGTGTAGGAACGGTGATCTGTGCACCGTCACAGTCAATCAACAACAACAAAAAGATTCTTTCTTATCTATTTTCTTTTTTTAAGAGCTTTGTGAATCCGATGTCTAAACCCATTCTCTCCGTTCTTGATGGTCAACAAACCAAAAGACCTCCTATTTGGATTATGCGCCAAGCAGGCCGTTATTTACCTGAATATCGAGAATTAAGAAAAAAAGCGCGCAATTTTCTTCATTTTTGCTATTCACCGGAACTTGCCAGTGAAGCAACGCTCCAACCCATCAGGCGTTATGGATTTGATGCAGCTATTCTTTTTTCTGATATTTTGGTTATTCCAGACGCATTGAAGCAAAATGTCCGCTTTGAAGAAGGAGAAGGTCCGCGTTTGGACCCTATTCTTTCTCTTCAGGATTTAAATCATCTTAGTCATGAGATTGATCTTGATCATCTCGCCCCAGTTTTTGAAACCATTCGTATTGTTAAGGATCAACTCCCTCAACAAACAACATTTTTAGGCTTTTGCGGCGCACCTTGGACTGTCGCAAGTTATATGATTGCAGGCAAAGGAACGCCGGAACTCGCGCCTTCTCGCCTTAAAGCCTATGCTGATCCTGCTTTTATGTCCGCTCTCTTAAACCGTCTTGAAGATGCATCGGTTTCTTATTTGATTGAGCAATTTAAAGCTGGAATTGACGCAGCTCAAATTTTCGAGAGCTTTGCGGGTGCTTTGCCAGCCCCATTGTTAGAGCCTTATTCCTTTGGTCCCATCAGCCGGATCATTCAAAGAGTTCGGGCTGTTATTCCTTCAGCTCGTTTTATTGTATTTTGTCGGAATGCTGGTTTTCATCATCAATCAGTGCGGCAAAAGACGGGGGCTAATGTTGTAGCTTTGGATTGGTCGGTTGATGAACAATGGGCGCGTCAGGTCATTCAAAAACACGGACCAGTCCAAGGCCATCTTGATCCCTTATTATTGGTTCAAGGCGGAGACCTATTAAAAGTGAGAGCGCAGACTATTATTGAAGCTTTTTCTGATGGACCGCATATTTTTAATCTTGGGCATGGAATTGTCCCTGAAACCCCGCCGGCTCATGTTGAACAGCTTTTGCGGGTCGTTCGAGGTTGAGATGCGAGGTTGAGATGACTGAAGCTTTTTATCTTGGTCTCAAATCTTTGCATGTGATTGCGGTGATCAGTTGGATGGCAGGGTTATTATATTTACCCCGATTATTTGTCTATCATACTGAAAATAAATCAGAAAATTCTCTTCATACGGTTTTTATGGTTATGGAGCGGCGTTTATTTCGTTATATTATGACGCCTGCCATGATTGTCACCTGGATCTCCGGTCTGTTGATGATGGTCGCCGGATCTTGGATTCATTCTGGCTTTATGCATGTTAAATTATTGCTGGTTCTCATGATGACGCTTTTTCATT
This sequence comes from uncultured Hyphomicrobiales bacterium, assembly GCA_963923415.1. Taxonomy (GTDB): domain Bacteria; phylum Pseudomonadota; class Alphaproteobacteria; order Rhizobiales; family Beijerinckiaceae; genus CAIYZJ01. Next base: position 4,618 of record CAWUMW010000032.1, read on the forward strand.
TTTATTGCGGAATTTTGAAAAAGCGCTTTGTTTTGGGAACACTTTCTTATTCTTCTCGGTTTTTTCGACTGATCAATGAAATTCCTACTGTGCTGATGATCGGCATTGTTATTTTGATTGTTTATAAAGCCTTTTAATTTTTCTTGATTATTGCGCTTGAGAAGAGTAAAGACTGCCTATCCCTCCCGCATGGCCCGATTCGTTTTTCAAACCGTCCGGCTTTTATCAGTCTCTGTCCGTGTAAGTTTTCATTCCGAGACTGTGACTTATTTCCTATTTCCTTTTCTTTTTGGAACCTTCTATGGCTGAAATTAAGCTCAAAGACCTTAAATCTAAAACGCCGACTGAGTTGCTGGCTTTTGCTGATGAACATGAGGTGGAATCAGCAAGTACATTACGCAAACAGGAACTGATGTTTGCTATTCTTAAGCAACTTGCCTCCAATGATATTGAGATTATTGGGGAAGGTGTTGTTGAGGTTTTAGCGGATGGATTTGGGTTTTTACGTTCGCCCGATTCGAATTATTTAGCGGGTCCGGATGATATTTACATTTCCCCCTCGCAAATTCGTCGGTTTAGCTTGCGGACGGGTGATACAGTTGAGGGTCAAATCCGCAGTCCAAAAGATGGCGAACGGTATTTTGCACTCCTTAAAGTCAATACGATTAATTTCGAAGATCCTGAAAAAACCAAGCATAAGGTCAATTTTGATAATTTAACGCCGCTTTATCCCAATGAGCGTCTTCGCTTGGAAATAGAAGATCCAACTCGGAAGGATTATTCTCCGCGGATCATTGATATTGTGTCCCCGATTGGGAAGGGCCAACGGGCTTTGATTGTGGCGCCTCCGCGCACAGGTAAAACCGTTTTGCTGCAAAATATTGCACAGGCGATTACATCCAATCATCCTGAATGTTATTTGATTGTTCTGTTGATTGATGAGCGTCCCGAAGAAGTGACTGATATGCAACGCTCTGTGCGGGGTGAAGTTGTTTCTTCTACCTTTGATGAACCTGCAGTTCGCCATGTTCAAGTGGCTGAAATGGTTATTGAAAAGGCCAAACGCTTGGTTGAACACGGGCGTGATGTGGTGATTTTGCTTGATTCGATTACCCGTTTGGGTCGGGCTTATAACACGGTTGTTCCGTCCTCCGGTAAGGTATTGACTGGTGGTGTTGATGCCAATGCTTTGCAGCGGCCTAAACGGTTTTTCGGTGCGGCGCGGAATATTGAAGAAGGTGGTTCACTCACCATCATCGCCACAGCTTTGATTGATACCGGCAGCCGGATGGATGAAGTGATCTTTGAAGAGTTTAAAGGAACGGGTAATTCTGAAATTATCTTGGATCGGAAAGTTTCGGACAAGCGCGTGTTCCCTGCCATTGATATCACACGGTCTGGAACCCGGAAGGAAGAATTGCTGGTTGCCAATGATACATTGAAGAAAATGTATGTCTTGCGGCGTATCCTCAACCCGATGGGTACGGTCGATGCCATCGAATTTTTGCTCGATAAATTGAGACAGACAAAGAGCAATAGTGAATTCTTTGACTCAATGAATACCTAATTTCTGGTCTGTCAGGGCGGCGTATCATGTCTCAAGACACGATCTTTGCACTGGCAACTGGAGTAGGACGTTCAGCCGTTGCCATCATTCGGGTGAGCGGCCCTCAGGTTTCGACTTGTCTTAATGCATTGATTGGCTCTGTTCCTGCTGCTCGTCATGCTGTTCTCAAAATTTTAAAAGGCGAGGATGGTCCGATTGATCAAGCCCTTGTCCTATATTTTCCGGCTCCTCATAGTTTTACCGGAGAAGACCTGGCTGAATTTCAAGTTCATGGCAGTCAGGCTGTCATTGCCCGCTTACTTAAAGAACTCTCCGGTTTTTCTGGTTTTAGATTAGCGGAAGCGGGTGAATTTAGTCGGCGTGCTTTGCTCAATGGCAAGCTCGATTTAGCTCATATTGAAGGGCTGATTGATCTCATTTCTGCCGAAACAGAGCTGCAACGCAAGCAAGCGCTTCATCAAATGCAAGGCGCTTTATCTGCTCAAATTCATGCGTGGCGTCAGTCTCTCTTGCAGCTCATGGCATTGGTTGAAAGCGAAATCGACTTTTCAGATGAAGGCGATGTGTCCTCTCTTCAAACAGATCATCTGATCCAGTTGATCGGTGACTTAATCCGATCATTCCAGGCAGTGCTGGCCCAAAGCCAGCAAGGAATTCGTCTCAGGGATGGATTGAGTGTTGTTGTTGCTGGGCCACCGAATGCAGGGAAATCCTCCCTCGTTAATTATTTAGCACGCAAAGATGTGGCGATTGTTTCTCCCCATGCCGGGACCACACGCGATTTAATTGAAATTCCGTTGCAAATTGATGGCTTTCCGATCTGTTTGATTGATACGGCTGGATTGCGCGAAAGTTCTGATCCAGTTGAACAAGAAGGTATTCAACGCGCCATGAAACGTGCGCGTGAAGCAGATTTAGGGCTTTGGCTGACTGCGCCCGATCAAATCACATCTCCTCCTTCTGGTCCTGATTGGATTTTAGTCAGGACAAAAGCGGATCTGTTTGTGTCTGCTTCTGGTGATGATTCTCATGATCGGAGCTCAGTCCAAGATATTTTGTCTGCTGACCATCCTATCCCCATTTCTGTTCAAACCGGGCAAGGGATCGAGATTTTATTGGATCAACTAAAATTCCAAGCCTCTCAACGTCTCGGATCCGGTCATGCACTGGTTACCCGCCAGCGTCAGCAACATGCTTTGTCGCAAACAGTTGAGGCTTTATTTCGTGCCCAAGATTGTTTAAAGCAAGGCGCGCATGTGGAACTTGCCGCTGAGGATCTGCGCATGGCAGCCCGTTCGCTTGGTTCGGTTATCGGTGTTGTCGGTGTCGAGGATATTTTGGATCGCCTGTTCTCAGATTTTTGTATTGGCAAATGATGGTTTTGTTTCACGTGAAACAATTTCGGACTCGGAACGATGAAGCGTAACTATGATGTGATCGTAATTGGTGGTGGACATGCAGGGACAGAGGCTGCTTCTGCTTCTGCACGCAAAGGCGCTCAAACTCTTTTGATCACCCAAAAAACCTCAACCATCGGTGCGATGTCTTGTAACCCTGCGATAGGTGGATTGGGCAAAGGCCATTTGGTTCGTGAGATTGATGCTTTAGATGGTATTATGGGTCTTGCTGCTGATCGAGGTGGCATTCAATTCCGTGTTCTTAATCGACGTAAAGGGCCCGCAGTTCGGGGTCCGCGCGCGCAGGCTGATCGAAAACTTTATGCCCGCGCTGTTCAAGATTTATTGTTCGCGGTTGACAATCTAACCATTTACGAAGGGGAAGCCCTCAATTTGGTTTTTGATGGTGCTTCCATTGCTGGGGTTGTTGCTTCACCGGATCGCCATTTCACATGTTCGTCAGTCGTTATAACGACGGGTACTTTTCTCAATGGTCTCATTCATCGTGGTGATGAGCGGGAAGAGGCGGGCCGGGTAGGGGATGCACCTTCTAAAGCGCTTGCGCAAAGTCTCGCTAATTTTGGCTTTCGCATGGGCCGGTTAAAAACAGGAACCCCTGCGCGCCTTGATGGACGGACGATTGATTGGAGCCAATTGGAAAAACAGGCTGGTGATAGTGAACCAGAACCTTTTTCCATGCTCACCGAACGGCTCGATAATCCGCAGATTGATTGTGGTATTACCTATACAACGGCTGAAACCCACCGCATTATTCGTGATAATCTTCATCGATCCGCAATGTATAGTGGCCAAATTGAAGGGCGCGGTCCGCGCTATTGCCCATCCGTTGAAGATAAAATTGTTCGTTTTGCGGATCGTGATCGGCATCAAATTTTTCTTGAGCCAGAGGGTTTGGACGATCCAACGATCTATCCAAACGGTCTCTCAACCTCTTTGCCAGCCGATGTGCAGATTGATTTTTTACGATCGATCATTGGATTGGAAAAGGTTGAAATCTTCCGACCCGGCTATGCAATCGAATATGACTTTATTGATCCGCGGGAATTGAAACAGTCGCTTGAGACAAAGAAATGCGCTGGACTATTTTTGGCCGGACAAATCAATGGGACAACTGGTTATGAAGAAGCAGCCGCTCAGGGATTGGTGGCAGGTTTAAATGCGGCTTGTTTGGCAGCAGGGGAAGAGCCTTTCGTGCTGGATCGCTCACAAGCCTATATTGGCGTCATGATTGATGATCTTGTAACGCATGGTGTTTCAGAACCCTATCGGATGTTTACCTCGCGGTCTGAATATCGCTTAAGTCTGCGTTCCGATAATGCGCCAGATCGGCTTACGGTGCTTGGGTATCAAAAGGGCTGTGTGAGTTCTCATCGCATGAAACTGTTTGAGGATAAAAAATCCCGTCTCGATAAAGCCGCTTCATTGTTACAAACATTATCCTTGACGCCGAATGAAGCACGGTCGCATGGATTAAATATCAATCTTGATGGTATCAGGCGCACCGCTTTTACGCTGTTATCTCATCCCGATATAGCGTGGGATCAGCTTTTATCGATTTGGCCGGAGTTAAACCTTATTGATCCAGCTTGCATTGATCGGCTGCAAAGCGATGCGCGCTATTCTGTTTATATGGATCGGCAAGAGCGTGACATTGCCATTTTTAAGGCTGATGAAGCTTTGGTCCTTCCTGAGGATTTAAACTATCAAGACCTGTCGGGTTTATCGGCCGAGCTGACCGGTAAATTATCTGATATCCGACCGACAACAATCGGCCAGGCTTCTCGCATTGAGGGCATGACACCTGCTGCTTTAACTTTAATTGCCGCGCAAGCTAAGCGGATTTTATTACAGAAAGATCGGGCAGCGTGAGTAATGACAGGGTCGAGAACCGCGCCGATGATCGGGCTCGGGCTTTAGCCCTCTGTCCTGTTTCACGTGAAACACAGCAGAAGCTCGATGACTATGTTGCACTGCTACAGCGCTGGCAACCGATTAAAAATCTCGTTTCCAACAAGACTTTAGATGAGATCTGGGTTCGTCACATCGCAGATAGTTTACAATTGGCCGAGATACGGCCTGACTGTCGGCGCTGGGCCGATTTGGGCTCAGGCGCAGGATTTCCGGGATTGATCATTGCCTGCACATGGCAAGACAGTGATCGTTTGATGCATTTGGTTGAAAGCAATCAACGTAAATCGGCCTTTTTGCAGGAAGTGGCAAGACAGTTGAAATTACCGGTTCGCGTCCATGCTAAGCGTATTGAAGAGGTCATTCCCGATTTATTATCGGAAAAGATCGAGGTTGTGAGTGCGCGTGCCTTAACTAGCTTAGACCAGCTTATCCACTATTGTGCCCCCCTTGTGGAAAACAAAGCCGAAGCCCTGTTTCTGAAGGGTCAAGATATTGAGAAAGAATTGACGGAAGCCACTAAATATTGGAATATTACGGCGCGTCTCATTCCAAGTAAAACGGATCAAACAGGACGCATCATTTCTATCACAAAGGTCGAGACAAGAGCCCCTTAAAGCGTTAGGACAAGGATACGAGAGAGCAGGAGCAGACGTCACCATGAGCCAAGAGCCGCTGACCTTACGTCAAAACAATCAAGAACCCCGCGTTCTGGTTGTCGCTAATCAAAAAGGGGGCGTTGGTAAAACCACGACGGCGATTAACTTGGGGACGGCTTTGGCGGCGATTGGCGAGGACGTGCTGATCGTTGATCTTGATCCGCAAGGCAATGCATCGACCGGTTTGGGATTAGCCCGCAAAGATCGTCGTGTTTCAACCTATGATGTCATGGCTGGAACTGCTGGACTCGATCAAGCAATTTATCCAACCTCTGTACCGCGCTTATCCATTGCGCCTTCAACGCTGGATTTGTTGGGCATTGAGCTTGAAATCTCGTCAGAAAAAGATCGCGCGCATCGGTTACGGCGGGCTGTTTCGCAGCTACAACAGGCTCGACAAGAGGCAAATTTGCCTTTGTTTTCATATATTTTGGTCGATTGCCCACCCTCCTTTAATCTTTTAACGATCAATGCCATGGTGGCTGCAGACGCTGTATTAGTTCCACTGCAATGTGAATTTTTTGCTCTGGAAGGATTAAGCCAGTTGCTTAAAACTGTCGAACAAGTGCGCAGTAGTTTGAATCCAAAATTGACGATTCAAGGCATTGTTCTGACTATGTTTGATCCGCGTAATAATTTGTCGGGTCAGGTTATGCAGGACGTGCGCGCATTTATGGGCGATAAGGTTTATGAAACGGTCATTCCACGCAATGTGCGGGTGTCCGAAGCCCCATCCTATGGCAAGCCGGTTTTGCTTTATGATCTGAAATGCACAGGATCCCAAGCCTATTTGAAATTGGCTTCGGAAGTTATTCGGCGCGAACGGCAGGCCGTTGCCGCTTAAAACAGCGGATCCATTCAATTTGTGACGTAAAAACTTTAAAGCTAAGCATTGTTAGGCAAGGAATGATGATGGTTGAAGAAAACCGATCACGATTAGGGCGCGGTCTTGCAGCATTAATGGGTGATGTCGGCGAAGAAACCCGCCAAACAGACTCTGTGCGCGCATCCCAGCGCAAAGTGCCAACTGAATTTTTAAAGCCTAATCCGCGCAATCCGCGCAAGACATTCGAAGAACCTGATTTGGCCGATCTTTCGGCATCTATCAAAGAAAAAGGCATTATTCAGCCCATTATTGTGCGTGAAAAGGCTGGAATTGCGGATGTTTATGAGATTATTGCCGGTGAACGTCGGTGGCGGGCCGCACAACGAGCCGGTTTACATGAAGTGCCGATTGTCGTGGTTGATGCATCGGATCGTGATGCGCTGGAAATGGCCATTATCGAAAATGTGCAACGCGCTGATCTTAATCCGATTGAAGAAGCCGCTGGTTATGAACGCTTGATGGCAGAATTTTCTTATGCGCAATCCGATTTGGCGCAGATGATCGGGAAAAGCCGCAGCCATATCGCCAATATGTTGCGCTTGATGAAATTGCCCGACAGCGTGAAAGAATTATTGCGGAACGGTAAATTATCAGCTGGACATGGGCGCGCTTTATTGGCGGTTGAAGATCCGGAACAAGTGGCTCTGCGTGCTGTGGAACGTGGTCTAACGGTGCGTGATCTGGAGCGTCTCGGTCAAACTGAGATGGAGCCACAAAGAAAGAAAAAAAATGCGGCTGAGTCCGGCAAACAAGAAAAAGATGCCGATATGCGCGCTTTAGAACGCATGCTTGAAGATGCTTTGGGGATGACCGTGACACTCACCTTTGGCAAACAAGGGGGTGATTTACGCATCCATTATAAAACACTCGATCAATTGGATTCTTTGTGTTATAAATTACGCGGATAATTCAATAAAATCAATGGCTTCGACGGGATGCGAGCGATAATTGCAAGCAACACCGTGACAACACCGCGCTCGCTAATCCGGCATTTTTACGCGAGAGCGCTTGTGTTTCAGACAGATAAAGAACCGCTTTGTCCAAAGCCGTGCTGGACCAGTGATTGACCTGCTTTTGAAAGGCAGGTTGGCGGCGAAAATGCACTCTCGCTGCTTGTTCGATGCTACGCATATCTTTACCGGCATCACGCATGAGCCGTGAGGACTGTAAGGTTAAAGCGTGTCGCAAAAGCGCACTGACAATATAGCCCACATCCAAACCTTCTGCGAGGCAGCGCCGCAGCATTTCATCGCAATCCGCGCTTTGTCCTGAAAAAGTAGCATCGATCAACCGATCTAAATTAATCACTCCGGTATCAGCCATCACGGCATCAACATCCGCGAGAGAAATATGGTTTTGACCCTGTGCGTAGAGACTTAATTTTTCGATTTCTTGGCGTGACATTAAACGGTCCGCTCCTAACCGTTCGACCAGGGCTTGTCTGGCGTCGCGTTCAATTTTCTGACCTGCTTGCGACAAAATTTTATCAATCAAATCTTCAAGATTACGGCCTTCATCGGCATAGCATGGCAGGGCGATGGATTGCGGTGCTTTTTCGATCTGGGCACGTAACAAATGGCGCGGAGCAAGGTCTCCAGCCTCTATAATCAGAGTTAGATCGGATAAAGCGGTGGAACATAAAAGAGCGATTGTTTCAACAAGAACGGTCGAGGTTCCCATCCGTAACCAGATAACCCGATGACCGGCAAAGAGCGGAATGGTCAAGGCTTCATCAATCAGACGTTGTGGATCTTGGCTTAGATGGTCCGCATCCATTTTGATCAATTGAAAGGGATCATTCGGATCTTTGATCCAAAACTGGCAAAGTCGACGCACACGTTCATTGACCAGCCCCTGATCAGGGCCATAGACAAGGATAATAGGATAGCGGTCAGAAGGTTTTTTTAAAAACCCTTCAATCTCACCCGATTTGAGAGCGGCCACGCCGATCTGGTCCGATTATGGATTTTGCATGAAGAGGGCTGCAATACGGGTTCGCAATTGCTCTGCCATATTTTGCGCATCACGGATTTGCGCATCACGGCGCGCCCGGGCCGAGGAGAAACGCTGCGACATGCGGTCAAAAGTAGCCGAAGATGAAACAGTGCCACTCCCAATGACTTTTCCGGTATCGAGTTGGGTCAGAGTAAATTGTACCGAAGTCACGACACTGCCAATTTCAGCGCGTCCTGAAGACGATTCGATAACCGGAACCGTCAGACCATCAGATGAATAGATCTTGAGCTTATAGCGAATATCCTTAGATGGGTTGCCGCCATTAAATTCAAACCGCAAATCCTCAGTGAGATAATGATTGAGGACTTCTGACCGTGATGTAGATTCAATATCAATTTGAGCCAATTGCGCGGCAACTGAGCCTGAATTTTTGCCAAAGGAGCCATTTAAGGGCCGAAAACAGCCTGTAAGTACGAGGCTGCACAGACAAACCAGACTGATTTGGGTAAAGCGATTAAACCACGACATTGACGATCCTTTGCGGCACAATGATGATCTTTTTCGGTTTTTGATTGTCTAATGCCTTTTGAATGACGTCGAGTGCTAAGACAGCCTCTTCAACCGTTTTCTGATCGGCAGTGCGGGCAATCGTAAGATCTGCCCGTTTTTTCCCATTAATTTGGATTGGGAGTGTGATTTCATTCTCGACGACCAAGCTATGATCAGCAATCGGCCAAGCCGCTTCTGCCACCAGACCCTGACCCCCTAACAACACCCAGCATTCTTCGGCCAGATGTGGCATCATGGGCGCAACAATATGAACGAGAATAAAAGCTGCTTCTTTCAAAGCATCCGTTAAAGCCTGATCACAGGGACTGGCTTGTTCAGAAAGGCAGGCTTGGATTTTGTTCGATAATTCATAAACATGTGCGACACAGCGATTAAACCGCAGGCGCTCGACATCTTCTTCAGTTCGGATCAGGGCTCGGTGGGCTGCTTTACGGACTTCGAGTGACCGTTCAGGATTCGATACGCTATCGGAATGAGGCTTAATTTCACTGATATCACAGATTAACCGCCATAATCTTTGGACAAAACGGGCTGCGCCTTGCACCCCTTCTTCAGTCCAAATCACATCACGTTCGGGTGGTGAATCGGAAAGCATGAACCAACGAGCGGTATCGGCTCCAAAACTGCCGATAATATCGTCAGGATCAACCGTATTGCGCTTTGATTTCGACATTTTTTCAATCGAGCCGATTTCGACAACCGATTGATCGGACAAACGTTGCGCTTTGCGTTGACCATCTTCCGATGTGATCAGGATTTCAGCCGGTGATAACCACTGACCATCTGTTCCTTTATAGGTCTCGTGAACAACCATGCCTTGGGTAAACAAGCCAGCAAAAGGTTCGGCGAGATGACAATGACCGGTTTTTTGCATCGCGCGCGTAAAAAACCGCGAATAAAGCAAATGCAAAATGGCGTGTTCGATCCCACCGATATATTGATCGACCGGTAGCCAATGATTAACCACAGTAGGATCTGTGGGGGAATTTTCATTCCAGGGATCGGTAAACCGGGCAAAATACCAAGAAGAATCAACAAAAGTGTCCATCGTATCGGTTTCCCGACGCGACGGCTTTTGACAACGCGGACAAGCAACATGTTTCCAGTGCGGATGATGATCCAGCGGATTACCCGGACGGTCAAAGGAAACATCATCTGGAAGCTTGACGGGTAGGTCTTGTTTCGGAACCGGTACAATTCCGCATGCTTCACAATGGATGATGGGTATCGGACAACCCCAATAGCGTTGTCGGGAAATACCCCAGTCTCGCAGGCGGAAATTGACTTTTCTCTGCGCAACAGGCGCACCGTCTAAAAGGGTCTTTTCAAGCCGTTTGGCAACCTCTTCTCGTGCTTGCGCTGGCGTCATGCCGTCAAGAAAGCGTGAATTGATCATCACGCCGTCACCGTCATAAGCGGTATCGGTAATTGAAAAATGCGCTGCATCTTGTC
>CAWUMW010000033.1:0-14928 GCA_963923415.1 uncultured Hyphomicrobiales bacterium
CCCTTGCAAAGGAAAGGGTTTGCCGCGCGCAGACAGCATCGTCTGAGGCCCCGACGCATGCGAAGGGGAAGCCGCCGTGGCATAGAGGCGCGGTTTTGATGCTTTTAAAGCCGTTTTGATCTGCGCGCTTTGCTCGCCGATAAAAGGCGCGCGTGTGCCCGGCTGCCATGCCGTGACATCACTCAGCCATTTGCTGGTCGGATATTGAAATGACCGCCCCAGTTCCTTATGCGCTATCTGCGAAAATGTGTTGCGCGAGGCCCAATGTGCATCCATGGCATTTTCATGTGGCTTGCGCACGGGAGCCCATAACAAGCCCGCATTTTGTGCGTCTCGCCATGGAACATCCTGATAACAAAAAGCCCGAACAAAACGTTGGATCACATCCAATGTGTGATTGCTTTCTTCATCCCGATCCGCAGTGCCCGGAATAGAGCGCGCTGAGAAATCCGTGTCCGAACCTGGCGGCTTCAAATCAGCGGCCATTCCATAATGATCGAGAAAGGGCACAAGTTGGGCTTTATCTTTGGCCGAGACCCCCCATGTCATCACCCAACGCCCATCCTTCGTGTGACTGATATTGGGTGTCCTGTTTGGCTTTTCAGCAGCATGGCGCGCGGTCTGCCGATAAATCGGCGCATGCCGCATGACCCACGACATTAAATCCAATTCGGTATTGATCGAGACTGATTGATGAATAGCACAGGACACAACCTGCCCCTCGCCACTGGCTTGACGATGGATCATAGCCGCTACGATTGCACAGGCTAATTGCTCGCCCGCAATATGATAGGCATGCCATAATTGTGGTGCGATGGGCGGCAGATCATAGCGTCCATCCGGTGCGGCATCATAGCCGCAATTCATCATCACGCCCCCAAGCGCTAAGTGAATCAAATCAGACGCCTTATAGTCTTTCCAAGGCCCATCCTCGCCGAAGGGCGACATGTTTGCGACGATGAGCGCCGGAAAACGCGCGCTTAATCCCTCCTCAAGCCCAAAGGGGCGCAGCCCCGCCCCTTGCAAACTATCGAGCACGATATCGGCAGACTGCAATAAAGACAGCATGTCATCGCGATGCTCAATGACCACCGATTGTTTACCGCGATTATAAGCCCAAAAAAATAAAGAACGTTCCGGGTCCGGGCGGTCCTCATAGAAGGGGCCAATATGACGCGACGGTGAGCCTTCGGCTGGTTCAACTTTAATGACCTCAGCCCCCAAGCCTTGCAAGAGCAAGCCGCAATATTCGCCCAGCTCATCGGCAAATTCGACGACGCGCAGACCTGCTAACATGCCCGGTTTGAGTTGTTCTGACACCCGCTTTTCCATCCCCTCATCTCGCTGCCCGTGTTGATCCGGGCCATGCCGCTAACGGCCCGTCTATTTTAACAAGCGCACTTTCGGAACCGTGCCGATGGCCGCATCTTCGCTATAGCAAATCTCGACCTTATGACCGACCCAATTTCCTTCAGGCTCTGCACCAACCAAGTTACTGATGACAATCGGCCCTTCATCCAACTGCACCGCCACCACATTGTAAGGGGGCGGAAAATTATCAAAATATTGGCGATGAAAAATCACCCAAGACAAAATCGTGCCCTGTCCTTTCAGCGGCTTCCAGTGATAGGTCATCGAAAGACAATGCGGGCAATTGGGGGCTGGCGGATAACGAAATTCCGAACAGGCGTCACAGGACTGCAACGACCAAGCATGTTGGCGGATGCTCTCCCACATCGGTTCATCATAGAGCGAAATAACGGCTTGCGAATTGGCCATGATGCTCTCCCTTAGGCGCCGTAAATGATTGAGACAGCCTTACCGGCTACATCGGAATTGTAATGAACAAAGCGGCACGACTCGACCTGCCGACCACCGCCCTCCCCACGCACTTGGCGAACCGCCTCCACTTGATGGTTCCATCCTTGCATATAGGTTTCAGACAAATGCCCGCCCCCTGTATTGACTGGCAAGCGACCATGCAGTGAAATTCCCTCTTCAGACATGAACCGTCCGACATCACCCGTTGCGCAATAGCCATAACCTTCCAAAGCGAGCGGGACATGACAGGAGAAACTGTCATAGATCTGCACGGCATCGATATCTTTGGGGCCTAATCCAGCCATGTTGAAAACTTGATGCGCGCAACGCTCCTGCGCTGGACGATAAAAATCCAACAGACGCGGCTCCAGACTGGTCGCGCCCCGATTGGCGTCATAGCGTCCAACGCCATGGATCAAAACGGGCTTTTTTACAGCCTTGCGCTTGGCAAATTCAGCGGAGGTAATGATCAAAGCCACGCCGCCATCATTGATCAAGCAATAATCAAACAAATGCAGAGGCGCGCAAATATAGCGTGACTCCATATATTCATCGAGCGTGATGCGTTTTTTCATCAAAGCATGCGGATTGAGGCTGGCATGAAGTCGCTGCGCCACCGCCACTTCACCCAATTGTCGCTCTGTGCATCCTGTCAAAGCCATGAAGCGTTGAAACATCATCGCATAGAGCGCGCCTTGGGAGGTAAATCCCCATGGCGCATGATAGATATAAGAGAGAAACATATTGCCGCCCATCGCTTCCGGGCCGCCATATTGAATGGCTGCCGAGCGTTGGTCATTGCCATAAACAAGGGCAACCACTTCTGCCATGCCTGTTTGAATGGCCATACAGGCTTCAATAACCGCCAGCATCGCATCCGCTTGCGATCCCCATGTCGGATTGATGCCTAACAATTCCCCCATCCGCTCATAAGCAATGGTGGGACCAACAATCAATCCGTCAATCTCATCTCGCGAAATTCCGGCATCTTTGAGCGCATTGTTAAAAGCAATCGCTGCATAGCCATAGGAGTCATGCGGGCGCTCTCCAGCCCGCACACGCGCATGATCGGCCACATAATCGCTTTCACCGATCCCGATGACTGCGGCAACCTTGCTGAGTCCTTTTCCTATCGTCATCTCTCCCCCTCCATTTGCGGCCATGCGCAGGGACAAAGCCTCATTCTAAAACACCCTCATCCCGCAAGGATTGAATTTGTTCGGACGAATAGCCCAGTAACTGTTGCAGCACCGCGGCGCTATGCTCTCCAAGCAAAGGAGGCCGCTGCAAATGAACCCGCTCCCCATCAAGAATATAAGGCGGGGAGGTAAATTGGCTCTCACCGATTTCAGGATGATCGAGCGTCTGCCAATAGCCTCGATGCTTGAGCTGCTGATCGCTTTCCATCAAATCGCGCGCATTCATCACCTTGCCCGCTGGCACACCGACGGCTTGCAACTGCGCCATCACAGCCTCTGCCGCGTGTTGGCGCGTCCAGCCCGAGACAGCCTGCTCAATCCGATCAACCGCTGCCAACCGACCCGCAGCATGCGATAATGAGGGATCATCCGCAAGCGCCTGAAGCCCCATCACGCTACACAAAGCCTGCCACTGCGCATCGCTTTCAACGGCAATCGCGCACCACGCATCCTGCCCGGCGCATTGAAAAATATTATGCGGCGCATAAGACGGCGAGCGATTGCCCATCCGCTCCCGCTCGCGCCCCGTCAGGACATAATCCATCAAGGGCAGGCCCATGCAATTAATGGTGGATTCGACTTGCGCGAGATCAATTTTCAACCCCCGTCCGGTCGCCCGCCGATGCCGTAACGCCGCCATCACCGCAAAGGCCGCATGATAGGGATTGGCTGCATGATCAGGAAAATGCGTTCCCGGACCAATCGGCCCTTCGCCTTGATAGCCTGTCTGCCACATTAATCCGGTGACCGCAGAAATGGTCATGCCAACGCCAAGCAAGCCAGCCAAGGGTCCGTCCTCCCCATACATCGGCATGGACAGATAGATGATGTCAGGCTTGATGGCTTTGACCGCTTCATAACCAAGCCCTAAGCGCTCCATGGCGCCGGGCCCAAAATTATTGCTCACCACATCGGCTTTGCGAATAATCTCGTAAAGAATGTCGCGTGATTTCGGGCTTTTCAAATTCATGGCAAGACTTTTCTTGCCTGTATTGCGCGATGCGAAATAGCCCGATCGATTGATCCCCGCCACACCATCTTTATAAGGACCACCGGCCCTGACAGGATCAACACGCGACGCACTTTCAACCTTGATGATCTCGGCGCCAAAATCGCTGAATAATTTGGTGGAAAATGGCCCTGCACCGGCCCATGTCAGATCAGCAAACCGAATGCCTTTGAGAAATTGTGGAACCATCACACCCGCCCTCCCGATGCCGCTTGCCCGGCAGCGTGCGGACCCAAGACACTGTGCTGATCTTGCCCCAAATCCGGGGCGGCCCGCTCAAGCGACCAGAGCGGTTCTGACAACCGATAGGGCGCGCCTGGAACAGCCACCGAAGCCCCCGTATGCGGCATCGCGACTGTTTGAAAATACTGCCGATAAATCAGCTGCGGATCATGCTGCAAATCCGCCAAAGTGCTGACCGGCGCCATCACCAATTTACGTTTAAGCGCCTGCTCGCGCATCTCCTGCTTGGTTTTGTTGGCAATAAAGCGTTCAAACAGATCTTTGAATTCTTTGCGCATCGCCGCTGTGCATCGTAACGGACGATTGGCCCAATCCGCTTCATTCAACCGAGCAACAGGTGCATAATGCTCCTCTTCCATCCAGTTTCTGATGCCGTTCCACGAGGCAGGCAGCGATAATGGAGCGGCAAGAAATACATATCCATCCTTGCACGCAAAGGCGGCTTCGGTTGCATCGCGCACACCTTCTCCGCCCCGACTGGAGACCCGTTTTTCGAGATCATAGACCTGCACGGCATTTTGCAAAGAATGAGCAATCGCCTCTTGCGCCGACACATCCAAAACATGGCTCCGCCCCGTGGCTTCGCACTCCCACAGAGCAATAGCGGTGGCGGTGGCGGCATAAAGAGACGCAACAAAAATGCTTTGCTGCCCGGCCAATTGTAAGGGCGGCTTATCTGGCTCACCCGACAACCATGCAATGCCCCCCAAAGCCTGCGCAATCAAATCCGTGCCGACATAGCCACTATAAGGGCCCGTCAGGCCAAAATAAGAAATCGATGTGACAATGCGCGGACCCGGCACAGCAACAAGATCCGCCAGTTTAACGGCAGATGTCTCTGTCTGCGCGGACTGCGCCGCACCGTCCGGCTCGTAAAATACAATCTGCGCTGTGGCGATCAAATCTTTCAGCACAGCCTTGCCAGCCTCTGTGTGCAGATCCAGCACAACGCTTTTCTTATTGATATTCAAAAAGGCATGGCCAACCCCGCCCCATGCTGTTTGCGCATCCCCCGCAACGAGCGGCGGGCGCATCCGGCTGCGTCCCTGCTTATCCTCAACCCGGATCACTTCGGCACCCAGATCAGCAAACAGCCGGCTGGCATAAGCCCCCAATTCTTGGGTCAAATCGATAATGCGGATGCCGGAATAAGGGCGGGCAGTCATGGTGTTGCTCATGATCATGCAAATCCTGATTGAGCGTTGGGCGAACAGAGCCTCGGCTGACATGCGTTCAGCGGCCTAAAACACCGTTTGAACGCCTGAGCCTCAGCCCTATGAACGAATAGGGGATGGAGGGACCGCCCTCTCCCCATGTGAGGAGGGATCAGGCGCGCCGCCACCGGATCAAAATAATGCATCATATAAAAAATATTTCAAGACCCAAGCGCCAAGATCCTCATCACGATTTCAAAAGCCCGGCCACATAGGCATTGAAGGCGTCTGCCCGCTCATAGCTAATCCAATGGCCGCCTTGCTCAATAATTTTGAAACTGACATCAGGGCGGATCGCACGCAGCAAGGTCTCGCGCTCGCTAAAGCGGCCCGCCGCCACCGCATCCCATTCCCCCCACAGACTATGCAAGGCGCCAACCTCTACACCGCGCAACACATCCGCGAGAGATTCTGATTTTGCAAAGCGCCGACTTTTAACCCGCGCCAGTTGCACATTGAGATCCTGAATAGTAATCGCCAGATCATCGATCTGCGCCGGATCCGCGATCATCAGCAAGCCCAAATTCTTGGCATGGACAGCCCGCCGCTCAGCCTCGCTCATTAAGGGATCGGTGCGCTCTAACGTAATATCAGCCCGTATCAGGCCCAATGCCCCCGCTCCGACCAGTGTCAAAGATTTGAGCGGTTTTTGCACATGCCCTGCGACATAACTTCCGACCAGTGATCCGAAAGAAAACCCGACCAGATCAATCGGCTCAGACGGTGGCACCAATTGCGCCAAACCCTGCGCCACCATAGCGCCAATTCCATCCGGGATGGGATCAGGGGCCTCTGCTGACAAGCCCAGTCCCGGCAGATCAGGCACCAAAACACGCCGATGCGATTTAAAATAATCAATATTGCGAATCCAATGCCGCCAAGACCCATAGCCGCCATGCAGCAGAACCAAGACAGGGCCCGTGCCCCATTCACGCCACACCATGACGCCCTCACCGCACGGCGTTTCATGCCGTATCGAGGAGGCTTCATAAGCTGCCAACACAGACAGGGGCGAAACCGCAGCAGATGACGCAGAGGAGATCATAATCAGCGCCTTACGATCAAACGGGCTTAGCGGGTTCAGTCAGAACGAATTTAGGCAAAGTGAAGCCCTCCGGCATATCTTGAAAGACAGCGCGCACGGGAAGACCTTCTGCCAAGGCTTTAGGGCGTTCACCAGCGAAATTACCGATCATCAACGGCCCCTCCGCCAATCGCACCAAACAGCATTGATAGGGCAAATCCGGCACAAAGCCCGCCCAATAGGCGCGGTGAAACGTGACCCAAGACAAGAGAGTTCCGCGACCACTCACCACATCCCATGATTGCTGCTCTGACAGACAATGTGGACAGACGGGACTGGGCGGGAAATGCCCATCGCCACAGGCATCGCAGCGCTGAATCGACAAACGATGCGCGCGCGCATGGTCCCAAAACGGTTGCATCAAAAAGTCATCGGCTTGCGGGACTGGTTTGGTCGTGATCATGCGATAGGCCCCCTCACGCGCGCGTATAAATAATCGAACGGGTGCAAGGCGTCACCGCGACATATTGAATGACAGAACACGCTTTGATTTGGCGGGCCCCACATTCGCCCCGCAACTGCCGGACCGCTTCAACATTCAATGCCCAGCCTTGCATATATGAATTGGACAAATGGCCACCATCGGTATTGGTGGGCAAAGCCCCGCTTAATTTCAACGTACCGCCCTCAACAAAGGCACCGCTTTCACCACGCCCACAAAATCCAAAGCCTTCAAGCGAAAACAACACGGTGGGACTGAAGTTGTCGTAACACATCAATCCATCAATTGAATCAGGGCCTAGACCTGCCATCTGATAGACTTGGCGGGCCGTATCCTGCGCCTCGTCATACCAAAAATTTTCGTCAAAATTTGAGAGGCTCGACGCAGCAAACGCATCCCGTGCGCCCACCCCCGAAATCAGCACCGGGGGCTTGCGCAAATCTTTGGCCCGCTCAGCGCTGGTCATGATCAAACAGACCGCGCCATCATTAATCAAACAATAGTCAAGCAGACGCAAGGGCTCGACAATCGGGCGCGCGTCCTCATGATCCTCAATCGTCATCGGCTTTTTCATCACCGCATCGGGATTAAGCAAAGCATGTTCTCTGAAGGCAACCGAGACTTCGGCCAATTGGCGGGTGGTGGTTCCATAGCGATTTTGATGCATTTGAAACATCATCGCATGTGCTGCACCCGGCGATGTAAACCCCCACGGATCCCAAATGCTCGCTGCTTCATCGCCCCCATAATTCACCCGCCGCGAACGGCCGATATTGGTATAGATCAGCGCCACATAATCGGTGGCCCCGGCCTCAATCGCCATCATAGCCTCGATGATCGCCATGCCAGACATGCGGCCATGCGGAGGCATCTGCAAGGTCCAGCGCGGATTTAAACCCAGCACTTCCCCCATGCGCGCATAAAAGGGAACGCGGCAACAAACTAAGCCATCGATCTGATTTTTATCAAGACCGCAATCCTCAATCGCTGCCTTAAACGCCTGCGCGCCCAAAGCATAATCACTCAAGTGCGGAAAATTGCCATAGGCCGTCGTACCCACGCCGACAATGGCAACTTTATCCTTCAACGCGCTCCATCGCGACATCCGCATCGCCCCTCAGAGGTTAAAAAATAAGTAATTCTTAAGGCACCTGAACGCCACGGGTGGCGACATAAAGCGCAAAAACCGATGACGCGCAGGTCATGAAAAGTCGGTTGCGCTTGGGGCCACCAAACACCAAATTGGTGCACACTTCAGGCAAGCGAATTTTACCGATCAACTCACCATCAGGGGCAAAGACCTGCACGCCATCCCCCGCGCTGGTCCATATATTGCCGTCGCAATCAACCCGGAAACCATCCGAGACGCCCGGATGAATGACGGCAAAGACGCGACGGTTTTTCAATTTTTTTCCGTCAACTTCCCATGCCTCAATATGATGATAGCCAGCTTGATCATGCGAGATGGATGTGTCGGCAACATAAAGAATGCTTTGATCGGGTGAAAAGGCCAAACCATTCGGCTTGCGCATTTGATCGGTGGCACTGGTTAATTCACCTAGAGCGGGATCGTAGCAAAACACATGGCAGCAGCCGATCTCGCTCTTGGCCCGGTCGCCTGTATAATCGCTGACAATGCCGTAATCGGGATCTGTAAACCAAATGGTTCCATCCGCCCGCACCACCACATCATTGGGCGAGTTCAACCGCTTGCCCTGATAGTGATCGGCCAACACCGTGATCGCACCATTCGGCTCGGTGCGGGTCAGACGCCGCGCCCCACTCTCACAAGTGATCAAGCGGCCCTGCAAATCCCGGTAATTGCCATTGGAGTGATTCGAGGGCGCACGAAACACACTCACGCCACTCGATTCAACCCAACGCATGATGCGATTATTGGGAATATCGCTCCATAAATAATAATCCCCATCGGCAAAATAGACAGGACCTTCGGGCCAACGCATGCCTGTATGGATGGTTTCAAGCCGCGCACTGCCCACTAGATAAGGACGAAACCGCTCATAATTAATAATTTCTACTTCTGGCGCCATCTCGCCCCCCATACTGATCTGTTCGTGTTCCGGCGCAACCGTTGCTGGTGATCACGCCTGCCCCCTGAACGGGGTTTAAAATGATCTTTAGCTCAACCGATAAAATTCGCGCGCAGCACCGTGATACATTCTGTTTTTTTCATCTTGACTGAAAGAGGCTGTGATTTTTTTCAAAGCATTCCACAAGGCTTGATAGGTGCAGCATTGCTTATCAACCGGGAAGTTACTTTCCATCATCGATCGATGGGGGCCGAAAGCCTCAATGCCGGCCAAAACAAAGGGCTTCCAAGCATTGACGAGATCATCTGAATTCAAAGGCTTATATTCCGTGTGGAAGCCAAAGCCACCATAGACCATGCCTAAGCCACCAATTTTAATATAGACATTCGGACATTGGGCCAGCGCTTTCAAATCAGCCTGCCATTGCACAAATTCTTCCCTGAATCGGAACGCATGCGCACCAATGCCCAACCGGCCACCAATATGATCGAGGACAATTTTGGTTTGCGGAAAGGCCTTGGCCAAATCAATCACTTCGCCGATTTGCGGATGAAACAGCCACGCATCAAAACTCAAATCCCGTGGCGCTAATTGGGCAAAACCCATTCGAAAATTCGGGTCAGATAACAAGCGGTGGGGCGCAACTGAAGGCAAATAATCAGCGATCGCTGGATCGTCGGTCCAGGTTGCACCTTGGCGGATCCCCCGAAACCGTCCGCCACTCAACGCGATATGCTGGTCAAGAATCGCACCGACCTCTGCCCCCAATCGGAAATCCACATGGCCGACGATCCCCTCACAGACACGTGTCGGCCCATACCGGCCCGACTCCGCCATAGCCGCCATGCCGCTGAGAAATTCCGTTTCCCCCAATGACTTGAGTGCCTCCGGACCCGAGGCCCTGACCATGGAATGCGCCTGCACATGCACGGTCGAAATTACGTGATGCCCACTCTCCCGAATGTCGTCTGTCAATTGGCGGATTAAATAGTCACCATTGGCATTATCCCACAAATGGTGATGCGCATCGATGATCGGCAGATCCGGCTCAATCACAGGCTCGATATCAGCTTTCTTATGCCAAGCGGACATTTCTTCGATGGTGCGCGGATAGTTGCCTTTAAATTCCGGGGCCTTTTCGGGATGGTAATGATAGCGTGACATCGTGGTCCGTCCTCAGCTTCGTGTTGCATCCGAAGGGCCCTGCCCTTTGACAGGCCGTGAGCGCCCCCTCAACAACGATCTTTTCTTTATATAAGATATAATGCATTATTTTTTTGACCCTGCAAGAGATCAAACGGAGACCTAACGTGATCATCAGTGACTTAGCTGGAAAAACCGCCCTGATCACCGGTTCCTCAACCGGGATTGGCGCAGCCGTGGCGCGCGCTTTGGCCGCACAAGGGGTGCATGTCGCCCTGCATGGCAACAGTCATATCGAGGCCGCAGAACAGGTTGCGCAGGAGATCCGCGCCCAAGGCGGGCAAGCGCTGGTGCTCAAAGCTGATATCCGCTCTGCGCAAGACTGTAGCACGCTTGTCGCACAGGCACAGGCGGGCTTAGGCAAGCTGGATATTTTGATCAATAATGCGGGCGGTGTGGTTGAGCGGATTCCGATCCGGGATGCGGGGGATGATTTATATGACACGGTGCTTGATTTGAATGCCCGCTCTGTGTTTGCTTGCAGCCGCGCCGCCTTGCCATTTATGGAAGCACAGGGGGGTGGGGTGATCCTGTCCACAACCTCACTGGCCGCCCGCAATGGCGGGGGTGGACGCTCGGTGCTTTATGCCGCCTCCAAGGCTTTTGTCTCCACCTTTACCCGCGGCTTGGCCAAAGAAGTTGCGCGCTTCAATATTCGGGTCAATGCGGTTGCGCCCGGCGTGATCGATAAGCCCAACCAATCATGGGTGACCCCGCAACATCAAATCGAGGCCTCCATCAAAGCCACGCCCATGCGGCGCACAGGCACGCTTGATGAATGTGTGGGCGCCTATCTCTACCTTGCGTCCGATGAAATGTCCTCCTTTGTGACAGGACAAATCATCGAGGTGAATGGCGGCATGTTGATGCCTTAACTGCAAAGAGGCTGGCCCGTCACACCGCGTGGCGTTGCAAAAAATCCTGCACAAGCACGGCCAAATCATCAGGACATTGATAGGGAATAAAATGGGCGCCCTGCGCCAACACTTCAAGCCTTGCATGCGGCATGAGGGCTTTGATCTCATCGGCATGATCGGGAGTAAATAATTTATCCTGTCCGCCGGGAACCAGCAGCACAGGGCAGCGGATTTGCCGATAGGACTCGGTTAAATCGAGCTGCAAAATGCTCTCAATGGTTGCCGCATAATTATGGGCATTTTGCGCGCGAAATTTTTCGACATAAGCCGCCTTGCGTGCATCATCGGGGCGACCAAAAAATGCCGCATCGGTTGCAGCGGGCACCACCGCATCCATACCACCCGCGCGCACAGCCTGCGCACGTGCAGCTAAAGCCGTCTGCGCGGCTTCACGCGTGCGCAAACCGGGATTGGTCATCACCAAAGCGGAAACATGCTGCGGATAAAGATGGGTATAACGCGCGCCAATCATAGCCCCAATTGCACATCCGATCACCACCATCTGCTCAATCTGCAAATGTTGGCGCAAGGCTTCCAGATCACGGACGTGCCCATCCAGCGATAAAGGCTCGGTTATATCAGCGACCGCCCCCGCCCCATATTGATCAGACGCGACCATGCACCATGCATCGCCCATCTGCATTTGAAAATCGGTCCAAAAGGATTTATCCGCTCCCATTGGATGGATCAACATACAAACGCGTTTACCGCGCGCTCCTGTCAGGGTGTGATCAAGCAACCGCACCATGCATCTTCTCCTTACTGTGTGATGGCGTGCTGTGTGATGCTGTGGTCAATTGTCCCGTCTGTTTGAAATAGCTTTCGACAGCCGCCAAAGAGGCCACATGATTGGCCCGCAAAATGGCGGAGGCCAGAAACGGATCCCGATGCTCGTAAGCGCCCACCAGACGAATATGATCATCAAGCGAATCTTCAACACGGGAGGGCAAGGAGAGACTGAGCCTGCGGATCGGCAAAGTCCGCAGCAACAAAGAATCAATAATGCGTTTCACCGTTTGATTGCGCGCAATGGAAGTGTTGATGTCGTGAAATTCAACACTCAACCAAACAGAAGCGCGCGCATCCCGTTGCTTAACCGCCACCCGCATTTTTTCGAGCAAAGCTTTGAGAACCGCAATGTCTTTCTCATCTGCCAAATTGGCGACATCGGTGGCGATAAATTCAAGCAAGGCCGCGCGCGTGCGATAAATCTCGCGGATTTCTTCAATGGATAGGATTTTGGCATGGGGGCGCTTGCGTGGTGGAATCGAAACGAGCCCTTCCGCCTCCAACAAGATCAGCGCTTCACGCACCGGGGTGCGGCTACTTTGATATTGTTTGGACAGTTCAACCGTATTCAAATCTTGTCCCGGCGTAATAATGCCTTCGACAATATCGGCGCCAATTTCACTGGCAATGGTTGATACAAGCGAGGGGCGATCATGCCGACTGGCAACGATCATCTGAATGACGCGGCGGGCTTCCAACAAGGATTGGTGCTGGGTCATCATGGGCGTTTCTCAATCCTTTCAGTCAGGGCTTGCCTGTCAGTCAGGGCATGCCTTTCAATCAAGCCATGTCATCTGAACGCGCAAGACTCTGTGACCCTCTCTTAGCAGACCATACGCGGATTAAAAGTCAGGTCCACCAGACGATCCCTTCACAAAACAACGCCTAACCCAAAATACAAGGCACCGATCCAAGCGCCTTGCGCCCTTCCGTTAAGGAATCAAGACACTCGCACCAAGCGTTTTGCGGCTTTCCAGTGCTTGATGTGCTTTGGCAACATCGGCAAGTTGAAACTGTTGATTCACAGGAATTTTAACGATCCCCCGTAAAACAACGTCAAACAAATCCGCTGCCCGCGCCAATAATTCCGGTCGCGACCGGAAAAACCATGCAAAGGCCGCACTGGTGACCGTTAACGATCCCATCTTGTTCAACCGGAACAAATCCAATGGTGGAACAGGCCCTGAGGCGGTTCCAAACAGCACCAAAGTGCCGCGTGGCCGCAAACATTCAAGCGACATATCGAATGTATCACGCCCCACAGAATCAAACACAACCGGAACACCTTCGCCTGCGGTTAAAGTCCGGACGCGGCGCACCAGATCCCCTTCGCTTGCCACCAAAACATGATGGCAGCCATTGTCACGTGCCAAAGCGGCTTTTTCTGCTGTACTGACGACACCAATGATCCGCGCACCGAGATGGCGTGCCCATTGCGTCAAAATCAATCCCACACCGCCCGCCGCTGCATGGACCAAAATTGTGTCCCCTGGACCAACCGGATAGACGCTTTTTAAAAGATATTGCGTCGTCAGCCCTTTGACGATCATGGCCGCCGCTGTGACATCATCAATTTCATCGGGCAAAACAACCAGACGGCTGGCATCAAACAATCGCGCATCGGCATAAGAGCCGGGCGGAAAGGCCGGACCGCCCGCCGCATAGGCCACCCGATCACCAATCTTGACGTCAACAACGCCCGGTCCCACCGCCTCAACCACACCCGCTGCCTCACCGCCCAACACATGCGGCAAAGACGGCAACGGATAACGGCCCTCACGATTATGCAAATCGGCAAAATTCAAACCGATGGCTTTATGCCGGATCAACGCCTGGCCGGGCCCGGGTTGATCCAGTTCAATCGCTTCATAGCGAAGCTGTTCGACACCGCCATAAGCGTGGATCCGTACGGCATTGATCCGCATCTTGTATCCTTTTCACAGAAGGGACCGGAGTTAATCCCCTGTCCTGACTGACCCCTAATCCATTCTATAGGGACGATAGGTCGCAAATAAATCAATTTTTGACGCGGCGGCTCCGAAATCCCGGCCTGAGAGTCCGCCCGTGTCAGGCCCTGCAAATTCTAGCAGCACCAAACCATCTTGCCGCGTGCCTTGATCGCAAGCAAAGACCCGCACTTGCGTGCATGAGGCCTGTGCCGCTTTGAATGTCTGCATGGCCTGCGCCACAGCCTTTTGATCCGCCTCGGTGACATCCCGCAAGCGCACCATCACCAAACGCGTGCACACGCCTGTGATCGCCTGTCCGGGATAGGTCTGCACACCCGCCAAGCGGATCGGGCTCACCCGTGCGGTAACCCGACGGGTCCAAGGCGAGAAATTTACACCATAGACAGCTTGATAGGCAGGCGTGTCGAGCACCTCCATCTGATCAAGATCATAAAGAGCCATATAGGCCGGGCCATCGCCCAATGAAACAAAGCGCCGCGCGGTATTAAACCCCGGAATGATAGCTCGTTCGGGCAGATGTTCCGTGTCATACCAAGCGTTAAATTCTTCTTCCATCGCGCTGGGCGGATCTGCAACAACCAGTAAAAGTGCTTTTGCCATTACCGCTTCTCCCCTTGATCAAGAAATGTCCGCACGGTGTGATAAAACAGGTCTTGATTTTCGATTTGCATCATATGCGGCGCGCCTTCCAAAATCACGGTCTGGGCCTGCGCGAAAGCCGCCCCTAAACCCATAATGGCTTCGACCGAAGTCGCTAGATCAAGACGGCCCCCGATCACAAGCGTAGGGACTGTCACCGTCTTCAAATGATCATGGGCTTGATGTTCTGAAATCGCTTCCCACGCTGCGGAAAAATGAGAGGGATCATCTGACAGCAAGCGTTGACGCACCTGCTCAACTTCAGGGGCATGCATAAAGGCAGGCGTAAACCAGCGCTCCAAGGTCGCCTCGGTGACAGCCTGCATCCCGCCTTTTTCGGCATCGGT
>CAWUMW010000034.1:0-14828 GCA_963923415.1 uncultured Hyphomicrobiales bacterium
CCTAGCACACCCTCCCTATTGATGACACGCCCGACGGCAAGAAGGATGGTATTGATCAAGGCCCCTTGCTATTGTGCGCTGCAATATAATACAAATCACACGCTTATGACCACGGCTTTATCGTCGCTCTAGGGAGATTTCCGCATGTCACTCACCGCAAAAAATGCCTTGATTACTGGCTCAACCTCGGGGATCGGCCTGAGTATGGCCCGTGCTTTGGCCAAAGAAGGGGTTCATATCACCCTCAATGGTTTGGGTGACAAAGCCGCCATTGCCAAATTGGTCGCCGATCTCAGCAAAGAATTTGGCGTGAAGGTTTTTTATTCTGATGCCAATATGATGGATGGCGCGGCCATTGCCAAAATGGTGCAGGATGCCGAACAGACCATGGGCAGTGTGGATATTCTGATCAACAATGCGGGTGTGCAGCATGTGTCACCAATTGAATCATTTCCCATCGACGAATGGAATAAGATCATTGCCATTAATCTCAATGCAG
Organism: uncultured Hyphomicrobiales bacterium; assembly: GCA_963923415.1. Classification (GTDB taxonomy): domain Bacteria; phylum Pseudomonadota; class Alphaproteobacteria; order Rhizobiales; family Beijerinckiaceae; genus CAIYZJ01. The sequence goes on from CAWUMW010000034.1 coordinate 500, forward strand.
CCTTCCATGCGATGCGCGCTGTCGTCCCTGGCATGAAAGCCCGCGGCTGGGGCCGGATCATTTCAACCGCCTCTGCGCATTCGCTCACCGCATCGGCTTTTAAATCGGCCTATGTGGCAGCCAAGCATGGCCTGACCGGGCTGACAAAGGCGGTCGCGTTGGAAGTGGCGACCCATGGGATCACCGTGAATTGTATTTCTCCCGCTTATGTCTGGACACCGCTGGTTGAAGCACAAATTCCCGATACGATGGCAGCCCGCAACATGACCCGCGAGCAAGTCATCAATGAAGTCATGTTAGAGCGCCAACCGACCAAGCAATTTGTTACCCCTGAGCAGGTTGCGGGATGTGCGGTGTTTTTATGTTCGGACGCTGCCACGCAAATGACCGGATCAAATCTGGTGGTTGATGGCGGCTGGACTGCCCAATAAAACGCAACAATCAAGACTTTCTAAAAGGCCTGCGTCCAACCCCCTCTCATCGTGCACGATCCTCATGCCCATCCCTCCTTTGTTGCGCCGCGCCTCATCGACCAAAACCGCCACCCCTGAATCAGGGCGCAAGCGGATCAATTTGGCGTTGCAAGGCGGGGGCGCCCATGGCGCCTTCACATGGGGCGTTCTGGATGCCTTGCTTGAAGATGGCCGTTTAGAGGTTGAAGCGCTCACCGGGACCAGTGCAGGGGCTATGAATGCTGCTGTGTTTGCAACCGGATTGGCGCAAGGGGGACCAGAAGGCGCCCGCAAGGCGCTGCTCGAATTCTGGCGGGATGTCAGTCTGGACGGTCATATTTCACCGGCGGCACGAATGCTACTCGATGTCGTGATGACCCCTTGGAAGATTGGCGCCGCAGCGGGTCAAAGTGTCATCGAGGCCTCACGCAATGTATTCTCGCCCTATGAATTAAATCCACTCGACATCAATCCGTTACGCAGTGTGGTCGAGAAACATGTGCATTTTAAACTGTTACGCGAAACGCCCGGCCCGCATTTATTCATTGCTGCGACCAGCGTGCATACTGGCAAATTACGGATCTTCAACCGCAGCGAATTAACCGCCGACATGTTGATGGCCTCCGCCGCTTTGCCTTTTTTGTTTCGTGCCGTGGATGTGGAAGGCGCGCCTTACTGGGATGGCGGTTTTATGGGCAATCCGGCGCTGTTTCCGTTGTTTAACCTGTCTGAGGTCGCAGATATCGTGCTGGTGCAAATCAATCCGATTGAACGCAGCGACACCCCCGATAATGCGGTCGATATCATGGAACGGGTCAATGAAATCACCTTCAACGCGCCCTTATTGGGTGAATTGCGGGCCATCGATTTTGTCAGCCGTATGATTGAAAAGGGTGCCTTGAAAGGAACCCATCACAAAGCCATCCGCATGCATCGGATTGAGGCCCAAGACAAACTCAATGCTTTTGGAACCGCCAGCAAGCTCAAAGCCGATTGGGCGTTTTTCACCCAGCTTTTCGAGATTGGCCGCACCACAGCCCAAGATTTTCTAACACAGCATTTTGACGATCTCGGCCAGCGTGCCACCCTTGATCTCACCCACACGATTAGCTGAGCGTTAGAGCCGCGCTTGCGCCCGGGGATGGGTTGTTTCGATCACCGCCAGCAAGCGCGCCTGATCCACTTCGGTATAGATCTGAGTTGTCGACAAAGAGGCATGGCCGAGCAATTCCTGAATGGCCCGCAAATCGCCCCCCCGGCTCAACAAATGCGTTGCAAATGAATGCCGCAACGCATGCGGGGTCGCACTGGCTGGCAAGCCCAAAGCGCCGCGCATGTCTGCCACCGCCAACTGAATCAACCGCGGACTGAGTGGCCCGCCGCGCGCACCGCGAAACAAAGCCTGTTGCGGAGGTAAAGGATAGGGGCACAGAGCTATATAGGCCGCTACCGCCTGCCGCACGACATCAATGACAGGCACCATGCGGATCTTATTGCCCTTACCGGTAATGCGAAGCGAATCTTGCCCCTCCAGTGGCGCTTCTGCGCGTTTGAGCGATAAAGCTTCCGCAATCCGCAACCCACAGCCATAGAGCAGGCTGATGACTGCTGCATCGCGCGCCAAAATCCAGGCCGGCTGCACCGCTCCAGCCCGCAAGGCCGGATCGGTCATCTGCCGGGCTGGTTCAACGGCAATCGGCTTGGGCAGGCTTTTGCCCAATTTGGGCCCGCGCAACAAAGCCAAAGCGGAGGCATCTAGCTCCCCTTCCCCTTCCAAATAGCGCAAGAAGGAGCGGATCGCCGCCAATTGCCGCATTAAAGAGCGACTGCCGATTCCCGCTTTGCGCCGATGCGCCATAAACATTCGTAGATCCGCCGCGCTCAACCGTTCAAGACGCATCTGCGGCTGGCTGTGCAAAAAAATCCCGAACTGCCGGACATCACGCCCATAGGCCTCCAGCGATAAAGCAGAAAGACGCCGTTCGGAGGCCAAATGGCTGAGCCAACGGGTCAATTGGTCCTGAATCGGCAAGCAAAGCGCGTCTGTCATCCTATCGGTCATAGCGCATCTTTACCTTATAGGCGTTAAGAGAGCGTAAGGATCAGACCGGCTGGTCTCGACTTTTACCCTTGAGCCGCCTAAGCGAGAGGAGATGATAGACCTGTTTGCGCCTTTGTCCGATCCTCGCACACCGACCACCCCCGCGCAGAGCTCCGGCCCTGTGGTGTCGGTTCTGCTGCCTTTGGCGCTGGACGAACCGTTCAGCTATCGCGCGCCGGATCAACAGCCCTTGCCTGCTGGAACCGTGGTGGCGGTTCCGCTCGGCAGCCGTGAAACCATCGGCGTGGTTTGGGACAGTACGGAATCAAACAAAGAGACCGGACAAAAAGCAGCGAACCCACCGGCCACAGGATCACTGAAAACCATTCTGCACAGGGTCGACGCGCCGCCTTTAAGCACCGCACTGCGCCATTTCATTGATTGGGTTGCCCGCTATACGCTGGCTCCCAAGGGCATGGTGATGCGGATGGCACTTAATAAGCCAGAAGCCGAACGCACCGAACGTCCGCGTCTCGCCGTCCGGTTGTCGGGCCCCGCGCCCCATCGTCTGACACCGGCCCGACAAAAAGTGCTCACTCTTGCTTCCTCTGGGCTTACCTATACCAAACAGGCCTTGGCAGAAGAGGCCGGCGTCAGCCATTCGGTGATTGACGGACTGATCGATGAAGGGACTTTGGAAACTTTGGTCTTGGCGGCTGATCCTGTTGCCTTGCCGCCTGATCCCCATCATCACATCCCGGTCTTGTCCGCTGATCAACACAAAGTTGCTGACGCGTTGAAAAACAGTGTGGCGGCGCGTGCATTTTCCGTCACCTTACTCGAAGGCGTCACCGGATCCGGTAAAACTGAAGTCTATTTCGAAGCGGTGGCCGCAGCGCTCGCCCAAGGCCAACAGGTTTTGATTTTGGTGCCGGAAATTGCCCTGACCACACAATTTCTGGATCGCTTTGCAAGCCGCTTTGGTGTTAGGCCCGCACAATGGCATTCCAGCCTCACCGGCCGTAAGCGCGAACGCATCTATGCAGCCTTGGCGTCTGGAGAAGCACAAGTGGTTGCGGGCGCGCGCTCGGCGCTGTTTTTGCCGTTTCAGTCTCTCGGCCTCATCATTGTCGATGAAGAACATGAAGGGGCCTATAAGCAAGAAGATGGTGTGCATTATCACGCCCGTGATATGGCCGTGGTACGTGGAAAAATCGAACAGGCCACGGTGATCTTGGCGTCTGCAACGCCGTCGCTTGAAAGCCGCATCAATGCAGCCAATGGCCGCTATGCGCATGTGTTATTACCGCATCGTTATGGCGGCAGCAGCCTGCCACAAATCGAAGCAATTGATATGCGAACGCATCAAGCAGGCAAAGGTCTTTGGTTGTCTCCGCCGTTAATTGCCGCCTTGCAGGAAACCATAGAGCGCGGCGAGCAAAGTCTGCTTTATCTCAATCGGCGCGGCTATGCGCCGTTGACTTTGTGCCGCAGCTGCGGCCACCGCGTTCAATGTCCGAATTGCAGCGCGTGGTTGGTTGAACATCGGCACCGCCGTGCGTTGATGTGTCATCATTGCGGCCATCTCGAACGCATGCCCGAACGCTGCCCCTCCTGCGAAGCCGCCGACAAATTAGCCCCCTGCGGACCGGGCGTCGAACGGCTGGCCGAAGAAGTGGCGGCTTTATTTCCCGATCAACGCTGTCTGGTTTTATCCTCGGATATGCCGGGTGGTTTAGAGCGTTTACAGCGTGAATTTGACGCGATTGCCAAAGGGCAATGCGACATCATGATCGGCACGCAATTGGTCACCAAAGGCCATCATTTTCCGCTCTTGTCATTGGTCGGTGTGGTTGATGGGGATCTTGGCCTTGCCTCAGGCGATCCACGTGCCGCCGAACGCAGCTTTCAAGTGCTCCAACAGGTTGCAGGGCGCGCAGGGCGGGAGAAAACCAAAGGTCGTGCACTGATCCAAACCTATCAACCAGATCACCCGGTGATCCGGGCTCTGCTGAGCGGGGATGCGGAGCGATTTTATCAAGCCGAACAATCCATGCGCCAACACGCAGGATTGCCGCCGTTCGGGCGTCTGGCCGCTTTGATCATCGCCTCCCCCGATCGCCAGCAGGCCGAACAGGTTGCCCAACACCTCGCCCGCATCGCTGCACCGCCTGCCGATGTGGTGGTGTTAGGACCAGCCGAAGCCCCGATTGCTAAATTGCGCACCCGTTACCGGTTCCGCTTGTTGGTCAAATCCTCCCGCCATGTCGATCTGCAATCTTTTATTCGTGCGTGGCTGGCCCGATTGCCCAAACAAAAAGGGGAATTGCGAATCACCGTCGACATCGACCCCTATAGTTTCTATTAAGATCAAACACACTGAGATCCCCACCCCTTGATCCTTTAGGTTGCCATGAACAGACTGAATGACTTCATGATCCGTTTGGGCATGGCCTTTCCAATTATTCAGGCCCCTATGGCGGGTGGGTTCACCACAGTTGAATTGGTATCCGAAGTCATTCGCGGCGGCGGCATGGGGTCCATCGGGGCCGCCTATCTGACCCCGGAAATCATTCGCATCAATGCCGCAGCCATCCGCGCCCGTGGCGCTGGCCCCTTTGCCATTAATCTGTTTATGGAGACGCAGGACGCGCCGCCCAGTCCCGAACAAATCGCCTATACCCGCGATTTATTGCGCCCGTGGGCCAGCGCCTATGGCATTGACCCGCCAGAGCCTCCCACACCCCCCATTGCGCTTGATCGCCAGATCGAGGCCATGCTGGATGTCAATCCGCCCGCCTTTTCCTTTACATTTGGTCTGGCACCCTCCGATCTGATCCGCACATGCCAAGACCGCTCGATCCTGACCATCGGCACAGCCACGACCCTCGAAGAGGTCATGGCCCTCGAACAGAGCGGTGTGGACGCTATCTGCGTGCAGGGTCTTGAAGCGGGTGGCCATCGCGGCACATTTCTTAAGCCGGTTGAGGAGTCGCTGATCGGGCTCATGGCCTTAGTCTCCATGGCGGTTCAGGCCACATCACTGCCCATTATCGCCGCTGGCGGCCTGATGAACGGCCAAGCGATCCGGGCGGTTCTTGAACTTGGCGCGTGTGCCGCAAGCCTCGGCACAGCCTTTATGGTCACCGATGAAGCTGGCACGGCGCCGATCCATCAACATATGCTCACTGACGCCGATCCGCGACCCACTGTGCTCACCCGGGCTTTTTCCGGTCGGACCGCGCGCGGCCTGACCAATCGCTTCCATGAAACCATCAGCCCCCATCAGGGCCATATGGTCCCATTTCCGGCCTTAAACGATATGACCCGTAAAATCCGGCAGGCCGCTGCGAGCGCCCAAGACCCGGAAGCCATGTCCCTCTGGGCGGGACAGGCCTATCCGCTGGCTCGTTCTATGTCCACCGCACGGTTAATGGCCACGCTGATTCATGAGGCCCAGCTTTAACAAACGGGTATACTGGCCAAAAGTCTTTCAAAAGAGCGTCCACACGGGATTGCCCCGCACTATCCCCTGTGCTATTCGACCCTTCGCCGATGGATTCCGATGGTCTGTCTGAGGCTTGTTGTGGAAAATGAAATGTCTTCGCAACTAGAATGCATCGGTGTTTGGTTTTTTCGGGACGGGTCATCCGCATCCGGGCAACCAAATGGGGGCGGGACAGCACGCTGTCTCATATAAACGATTGATAAAACGGAAAGATCACGAGTGGCTGAACATCAGGCGCATGTGTCGGGAGTGGCGGGTCGGTACGCCTCTGCATTGCACGAACTGGCTGTCGAAGCCGGTGCCGTGGACTCCATTTTAGCGGATTTGCACGCGTTTGACCGCATGGTTGCGGAAAGCGCCGATTTGCTCCGCTTTGTCAAAAGTCCCGTTTTTTCGGCTGAAGAACAGGTCAAAGCACTGGGTGCTTTGCTTGAAAAAGCCGGAATTAAAGGGATTTCAGCTCAGTTTTTGAAACTTGTGGCCCAACGCCGCCGTTTATTTGCGGTTCGGGACATGATTTCTGCCTATGCGGCCATTGTTGACAACGCGCGCGGGATTGTGCGGGCGACGGCAATTGTGGCAGAGACACCCTCGCAGGCGGTTCTCGATAGTATTAAGTCTGCGTTGAAGGATTTGGCTGGAGAAAAAGCTGTCGTCGATGTGACGGTGGATCCGGCAATTATCGGCGGTATTGTTGTGAAACTCGGCTCCAAAATGGTCGATGCGTCACTTCGTACTAAATTGAATGGTATACGTATTGCGATGAAAGAGGTCGGTTGATGGATATCCGCGCCGCAGAAATCTCCGCGATTCTCAAGGAGCAAATCAAAAACTTCGGTTCTGAGGCCGAGGTCAGTGAAGTGGGCCAAGTGCTCTCGGTCGGGGACGGCATTGCCCGCGCCTACGGCCTCGACAACGTCCAAGCGGGCGAAATGGTCGAGTTCGAGAACGGCACGCGTGGCATGGCGTTGAACCTCGAATCCGACAATGTCGGGATCGTGGTGTTCGGCTCCGACCGCGACATTAAGGAAGGTCAGACCGTCAAACGGACCAAAGCCATTGTGGACACACCGGTCGGCAAGGGTCTTTTGGGTCGCGTTGTGGACGCGTTGGGCAATCCGATTGACGGAAAAGGCCCGATTAAGGCCGATAAGCGGATGCAAGTCGACGTGAAAGCGCCCGGCATTATCCCCCGCCAATCCGTGCATGAGCCCATGGCGACCGGCCTGAAATCCGTTGATGCCCTGATCCCGATTGGACGCGGTCAACGCGAATTGATCATCGGCGACCGCCAAACCGGTAAAACGGCCATTGCGCTCGATACGATCCTCAATCAAAAGGCCATCAACGCCTCCGCCGACGAGAGCCAGAAGCTCTATTGCGTCTATGTGGCGATTGGTCAGAAGCGCTCCACTGTTGCCCAGTTCGTGAAAGTTCTGGAAGAACAAGGCGCTCTGGACTATTCGATCATTGTGGCGGCAACCGCCTCTGATCCGGCCCCGATGCAGTTCTTGGCACCGTTCACGGGCTGCACCATGGGCGAATATTTCCGTGATAATGGCATGCATGCCGTGATCATTTATGACGATTTGTCCAAGCAAGCTGTGGCTTATCGTCAGATGTCCCTGTTGCTGCGTCGTCCTCCGGGCCGCGAAGCCTATCCGGGTGACGTGTTCTATTTGCATTCACGTTTGTTGGAGCGCTCTGCCAAGCTCAATAAAGAGCATGGATCAGGCTCATTGACCGCTTTGCCGGTCATTGAAACCCAAGCCAATGACGTGTCGGCCTATATTCCGACCAATGTGATCTCGATCACCGACGGACAGATCTTCTTGGAAACCGATTTGTTCTATCAAGGGATTCGTCCTGCGGTGAACGTTGGTCTCTCGGTGTCGCGCGTCGGCTCGTCCGCCCAGACCAAAGCGATGAAAAAAGTCGCTGGTAAGATCAAGGGTGAATTGGCTCAATATCGTGAAATGGCCGCCTTTGCGCAATTTGGTGGCGATTTGGACGCAACAACCCAGCGTTTGCTGAACCGTGGCGCGCGTTTGACCGAACTTCTGAAACAGGCGCAATTCTCGCCCCTGCAAATGGAAGAGCAGGTTTGCGTGATCTATGCCGGGGTGAATGGCTATCTGGACGGTCTGCAAGTCAATCGCGTGAAAGCGTTTGAAACAGGTTTGCTGGAAGTCTTGCACTCCAAACATGCCAAACTGCTGGAAGCGATTCGCACATCCAAAGATCTGAGCGATGACTCAGCAGCCGAGCTGAAAAGCACGGTGGATGCCTTTGCAGCCAGCTTCGTCTGAGTTTGGTAACGGACAGGCTAGCGGATAGAGGATCTCCATGGCGTCTCTTAAAGACCTGAGAAATCGGATCGCCTCAGTCAAGGCCACGCAGAAAATCACCAAAGCCATGCAAATGGTGGCGGCGGCAAAACTGCGGCGCGCTCAGGCTGCGGCGGAGGCCGCACGCCCTTATGCTCTGCGCATGAACAAGGTTTTGGCCAATGTGGGTGCGTCTGCACAAGGCAATCCCTCGGCATCCCCGCTGTTGATCGGCAATGGGCGCGATAAAACCCATTTGCTGATTGTCTGCACCGCAGAGCGGGGACTGTGCGGCGCCTTCAACTCCTCTATTGCGCGTTTGGCACGTGATAAAGCCCGCACTTTGATGGAAGAAGGCAAAACCGTCAAAATCATTTGCGTTGGGAAAAAAGGTCAAGACCTTCTCAAGCGTCAATTTGACAAGCACATCATCGATTTCGTTGATCTGCGCGGCCTCAAAAGCATTTCCTTTGCGGATGCTGACGCCATTGGTCAGAAAGTCATCAAATTATTTGGTGCAGGCGAATTTGATATTTGCACCTTGTTTTTCTCGCGGTTCCGCTCCGTGATTTCGCAAATCCCAACCGGTTTGCAACTGATCCCGGCACAGATCCCGGAAGGGGAAACAAGCGGCGACAGCAGCTATAATTACGAGCCAGACGAAGAGCAGATTCTCTCGACCCTGCTGCCGCGTAATATTTCTACCCAAATTTACAGTGCGCTTCTCGAAAATGCGGCCTCCGAACAAGGGGCACGGATGAGCGCAATGGATAATGCCACCCGCAATGCGGGTGAAATGATCAAAAAGCAGACGATGCAATATAACCGCACCCGTCAGGCAATGATCACGAAAGAACTGATCGAAATCATTTCGGGCGCAGAGGCGCTCTGACGAGACTGCAGCGAGGATAGACAATCATGGTCAACACTTCTTCAAAGCCAATCGGCCGTATTACGCAGGTAATCGGCGCTGTTGTGGACGTGAAGTTCGACGGACATATGCCCGAAATTCTGAACGCGCTGGAAACCAAAAACAACGGCCAGCGCCTTGTTTTGGAAGTGGCGCAGCATTTGGGTGAACATTCTGTGCGGACCATCGCCATGGATGTGACCGAAGGCCTCATTCGCGGTCAGGAAGTGCTCGATACGGGCGCACCGATTGCTGTACCGGTTGGTCGTGGCACATTGGGCCGCATCATCAACGTGATTGGCGAGCCGGTCGATGAAGCAGGCCCTGTGCAGAATGACGGTCTGCGTCCAATCCATGCTTCGGCACCTTCATATGCCGAACAATCCACAGAAGCTCAGATTCTCGAAACTGGCATTAAAGTGGTGGATCTGCTCGCCCCCTACGCAAAGGGCGGTAAGATCGGCCTGTTTGGTGGTGCGGGCGTCGGTAAAACCGTTTTGATCATGGAATTGATCAACAATATCGCGAAAGCCCATGGTGGTTTCTCGGTCTTTGCGGGCGTGGGTGAACGCACCCGTGAAGGCAACGACCTCTATCACGAAATGATTGAATCGGGCGTGAACAAGCATGGTGGGGGCGAAGGCTCCAAATGCGCCCTCGTTTACGGCCAGATGAACGAGCCTCCGGGCGCCCGCGCTCGCGTCGCTTTGACCGGTCTGACCGTGGCCGAGCAATTCCGCGATGAAGGACAAGACGTGTTGTTCTTCGTGGATAATATTTTCCGCTTCACGCAGGCTGGATCTGAAGTGTCGGCTTTGTTGGGCCGTATTCCTTCCGCCGTGGGCTATCAGCCAACACTGGCAACCGATATGGGTGCCTTGCAAGAGCGCATTACAACAACCACCAAAGGGTCGATCACCTCGGTGCAAGCGATTTACGTGCCCGCCGACGATTTGACCGACCCGGCGCCTGCAACATCCTTTGCCCATTTGGACGCCACCACCGTGTTGTCGCGTTCGATTGCTGAAAAAGGCATCTATCCGGCTGTGGATCCGCTCGATTCAACCTCGCGCATGTTGGATCCGCGCATCGTCGGTGACGAGCATTATGGGGTGGCACGTGCGGTGCAGTCTTTGCTGCAACGCTACAAGTCTTTGCAAGACATTATCGCCATTCTCGGCATGGACGAGCTGTCAGAAGAAGACAAGCTTACCGTCGCCCGCGCCCGCAAGATCGAGCGCTTCCTGTCTCAACCCTTCCACGTTGCGGAAGTGTTCACAGGATCGCCCGGCAAGCTGGTGTCACTGGCCGATACCGTGAAGAGCTTTAAAGGTCTGATCGAAGGCCAGTATGATCATCTTCCTGAAGCGGCCTTCTACATGGTCGGCACGATTGAGGAAGCCATCGAAAAAGCTGCGAAGCTGCAAGCCGCAGCCTAATTTGGCGAGCTGAGAGGACAGGCGCATGGCCACCTTTTCCTTTGAACTGGTTTCACCGGAACGACTTTTGTTTTCCGGTGAGGTCAATTCGGTTGTTGTGCCCGGCACGGAAGGAACGCTGACCGTTCTTGCCCAGCACGAACCCTTTATGACGAGCATTCGTCCCGGAATCATCACGATCACGCAAGCTGATGGTCATCATGAGCTGATGTTCATCCGCGGTGGATTTTGTGATGTGAGCGCGGAGGGCCTGACAATTCTGGCCGAGCAAGCGCTGCCCATCAAAGATGTGTCCGAGGATGTTCTCAATCACGAGGTCGAACTGGCGGAAGCGGAATTCGAGGCTGCCCATGACCCGGAGGAGCGCAGGGCAGCGGCGGAAAAACTGTCACAGATCATTGAACTGCGGCACATACCGTTGCCCTGGTAGAGTCAGCATCTGCCTGTTGCATCAACTTTTCAAAGCCGCCATTCTCAGGCGGCTTTTTTCTTGCTCCCTCAAGCGTTACAAACAGCGTTTCAGACCCCACATCCTCACACCAGATCCATTCATGCCCAATCCTTTGATGTCAGATCACCCGGCCAACCCCGTCGCGCGCATTCCCCCGCATCGATGGGTGGGATTGGATATCGCGCGTGGACTCGCTGTGATCGCCATGACCCTCTACCATCTGACATGGGATTTGTTTTCTCTGGGTCTCTCAACCATCAACCCGGTCAGCACACCCGCTTTGGCACTGGCAGCGAAAGCGATAGCGGCCAGCTTCTTACTGTTAAGCGGCATCGCGCATCACGTCACCCATGCCCAAGGGGCAGACTGGAACAAAGCGATCAAACGCAGTCTGATGATTGGTGGTGCGGCCAGTTTGGTGAGTCTCGGGAGTTATTTGCTATTTCCCGGCTCTTGGATTGCCTTTGGCATTTTGCATCATATGGCGCTGGCTGGTGTCCTTTTGCCCTTGTGTGTTGGCCGCTCTCCGCGTTTTTTGAGCCTGCTTGCGCTTTTGTGTTTTCTCGCAGCCGAGCTGCGCTCTGATTTTTTTAATGATCCCTTATGGAGTTTTCTCGGGCTTTCGACCCGTGTTGCACCGGCCAATGATTATGTCCCTCTGCTGCCGTGGTTCGGTTTTAGCCTGATCGGTCTCGCTGTTGCGCCCATCATCTGGACCCGCATGATCCGCCAAAGCCTTCCATCAACCCATTTTGCAAACACCGCCCTTGCTTTTTTGGGCCGTCACAGTCTGCTTTATTATTTGCTGCATCAACCCGTGCTATTGGGTCTGTTGCACGCTTTATTATGGATGGGTGTGCTGACTCCGCAGCCCGTTGCGCGTCCGCAGTTTACCAGCGCCTGTGTGCGCGAATGTAGTTTTGATCAAGGCGATGAAGCCCTGTGCCGTCGCCTGTGTGAATGCCTTTATGATCGTTTAGAAGACCAGCCGGAGCTGCTCGGCACGCCGCCTGCCACCTTGCGAACGGATCAAGAGAACACCCTCCGGCAAGCGGTCAAAGCCTGCCGCCAGCCTTAAAGCCAAGCATAGCCCCTGCGCAAGCCCACTTGCCCAAACCCACTTGCCATAACGACTAACTAACCATTGATCATATCGATGACATGGCGCACGACATCACCTTTGTGCAGCAAATCAAAATGCTCGTTGATCGTATCAAGCGGTCCGGTGCTGCTCATCAATTTCTCAACAGGCAGCCGACCCGAACGATACAATTCCATATAATGCGGAATATCGCGGCTCGGCACACAACTGCCCATATAGGTGCCGCGCACCTGCCGCTCTTCGGCCACCATCATCACGGCAGGCAGGCTGACACGGCTGTCAGGATGCGGCAGACCACCGGTTGCACTGATGCCACCGCGGCGGGTCATCGCAAACGCACTCTCGAAGGCTTTAACTGATCCGGCCAATTCAATCGCTGCATCCACACCGCCCCCTGTCACATCGCGGATCTGCGCAACACAATCAGGGTCTTGCGCGTTGAAGGTGTGGGTTGCCCCCAAAGAGCGCGCAAAATCCAATTTGCGCTCATCGAGATCAACCGCAATAATCTTGCTGGCACCGCAAGCCACGGCACCCAAAATCCCCGATAAGCCGACCCCGCCAAGACCAATGACTGCGACTGACTGCCCGGCCCGCACATCGCATGTGTTCATCACCGCACCGACACCCGTCATCACCGCACAGCCGAACAAGGCTGCATGGGTCAAAGGAATATCGTTGGGAATTTTGACAATCGAGCGGCGTGAAATCACCGAATATTCGGAAAAGGCACAAACCCCGCAATGATGATTGACGAGACCGTCATCACAGGTGATGCGGCTTGCGCCCGACAACAAACGGCCTTGCGCATTCGCCGCATTGCCCGGCTCGCATAAAGCCGCCCGCCCATCACTGCACATCGCGCAATGACCACAGGTCGGCACAAACGACATCACCACATGATCGCCTTGTTTGAGATCATGCACATTCGGCCCGCAGGCTTCGACAATGCCTGACGCTTCATGCCCCAATGCCAAAGGCGTCGGCCGTGGCCGATCACCATTGATCACGGAGAGATCGGAATGGCACAGACCGGCTGCCGCAATGCGCACCAAGACTTCATCCGGCCCGGGCGGGGCCAGAGTGATCGTTTCAATATGTAAGGGTTTTGACTGCGCATAAGGGTAGGACAAACCCGATTGCTTCAAAATTGCCGCGCGTGCCCGCATAACGATCCCCTTTGTTTCAAATCACGAAGCCGAAATCTGCTTGTTCAGCCGCCGCTCAGCCAGCAAATTCCACAAAATCCCTGAGACGATAAAAGCCGACCCGACAAACACAAGAGGATCAAGCGACTCGCCGTATAAAAAATAACCGACAAAGGCGATCAACGGGATTCGCAAAAAGTCGAGCGGCACCACAAAAATCGCATCTCCGGCACGAAACGCATTGGTCAAACACATATGCCCGGTCAATCCGACAAAACAAATCCCAACCACGGGCAGCAAATCTGTTGCATCAAGCCGGAGCAGAAAATCAAACTCCCCCATGAAATATACACCGGCCAAAGCCATCGGCAATTGCACCGCATTCATGATGAACAAAATGCCATAGGTTGTATCGCTCTGAGTCAGCATTTTTTGTGTAACAATCGATACGCTAAAACACACTGCCGCCAATAAAATCACCAAAGTGCTGATCTGAAATGTTTCAACACCGGGCCGAATAATCACCAAGACCCCAATAAATCCCAGCACCACCGCACCTATGCGCGACACGCTCAACCGTTCTCCCAATAACAGCACCGCCAAAAGGCTTACCCAAGCCGGGGCGGTAAATTCCAATGCAAAGACCGTGGCAAGCGGCAGCAAGGTTAAAGATAACGCCCAGAGATAGGTTGCCAAAAAATGCACCCCATTGCGCACCGCATGCAGTGCCAGCCGTTGGGAGCGGATCTGTCGCCGCAACGCAGGACGCAGCACTGCGAGCGCTGATAAAATCACAACACCGGAAAAACTCCGAATGGTCAAAATTTCCATCAACGCCAATTTAAATGATAATTGCCGGACCGAAATGGCCATCAAGGAAAAAGACAACAGCGTGCCGCACATCCAAAGCAGAACCGGACCAATCGGAGAAGGGGTGCGCGATGAAGGCAT
>CAWUMW010000035.1:0-14657 GCA_963923415.1 uncultured Hyphomicrobiales bacterium
TTTGATGGGCTATTCCATGGGTGCCCGCATTTCAGCCCATTTTAACTTGTTGTTTCCAGACCGGGTGCGCGCCACCTTGCTCGGAGGGCTTGGAATCCACCTTGTGGAAGGGGTTGGGCTGCCGTTAGGGATCGCCGATGCCATGGAGGCGCCATCCGCTGCGCAGCTCACAGATCCCATGCAGCGCATGTTCCGGCTGTTTGCCGAGCAAACGGGTTCGGATTTACGGGCGCTTGCGGCCTGTATTCGCGGATCGCGCCAGACCTTGACTCCTGCTGAAGCTGCCCAAATGAAAGGGCCTCTCCATATTGCCGTTGGCAGTCAGGATGAGGTTGCAGGTGATCCGCATCGATTGGCTGCTTTGATTCCGGGCGCGGTGGCCTTTTCGATTGAAGGGCGAGATCACAATTTGGCTGTTGGAGATCGCACCCATAAAGAGGCGGTTTTGGCCTTTTTGTCAGCGCTTGATTGAGGGGGCGCTATCGCCTAGAGTCGCAACAGGGATTGTCATCGTTTTGCTTGGCCAGCTGCGGCGTTGTGAGTACCCATTCCCAATTTGAATTGTGCCAAGGATGGATAGGATGTCTCAGAGCTTCGCTCAACACTCTGCGCGGGAAGGGGGCAGTATTAGCCATCTTGATCCGCTCTGGAGCCGGATTAGACGTGATGCTTCGTCAGCACTCGAGCAGGATCCAGCCCTGACGCAATTGATGCAACAGGCGGTGTTGCATTATGACAGCTTCGCTCAGGCGGTCATCGGACGGATTGCGCGTCGTTTGTCGCGTCCCGCTTTGGAGTTTGACGCTTTGAGCCTCGCACTGGGCCAAGTGTTAGACGTAAACCCGGCACTGGCTGAGGGCATGGCAGCCGATTGTCTGGCCGTTTTAGATCGCGATCCGGCCTGCACGCGTTTGTTGGAGCCTTTGCTTTATTTCAAGGGGTTTCATGCCTTGCAGGTGCATCGGTTCGCGCATCATCTTTGGCTCAGCGGACGTAAAGATTTTGCGCTTTATTTGCAGAGTTGTGCGTCGGAAGTATTTCAGACCGATATTCACCCGCAAGCCCGTATTGGGCATGGGGTGTTTCTGGATCATGCGACCGGTCTGGTGGTCGGATCGACCGCAGTCATCGAAGATGATGTGTCGATTTTGCAGGGTGTCACGCTTGGCGGCACTGGAAAAGAAACTGGCGATCGGCATCCTAAAATCCGGCGCGGCGTTTTGATTGGGGCCGGGGCCAAGATCCTTGGCAATATTGAAATTGGTCACTGTGCCCGCGTTGCAGCGGGCTCGGTTGTCTTAAATGCCGTTCCCCCGCAGACAACGGTAGCGGGTGTTCCGGCTCGGGTTGTCGGGGAGGCGGGATGCGCTGAACCGGCTCGCAGCATGGATCAGATTTTAGCCGATAAACAGTTAAAAGACGATTGAAAATCAAAGAGTTATGCGGCAGGCAATGTGGAAGGCTTCACGGGTAGAGACGGTCTGATCTGCAACTGTGCTCTTGCATAGGCCAGTCCGGCATGCCATGCCTAAGTTGGGTGGGACGCGGGTCCCTTTCAGGAAAGAAAACGATGGATAAGGCCGAACTACAAAAATTGCAGGATTATTTGCGCCGCCTGTTTGGCAATGCCGCTGTGGTGGTGAAGGCGCGTCCGAAGCTGAAGGATTCGGCTGAAGTTTTTATCGGTGAAGAATTTATCGGCATCATCTCCTTGGACGAGGAAGACGGCGACCGCTCTTATGCGTTTGTGATGTCGATCCTTGATATTGATCTCGAGGATTAATCCGCAGCGTTGATTGGCGGTGCAGGGATTTGATGAGCGCGCGCATCTGGACTGCAGCAGCGCGCGGCCAACAGGTGAGCCAATAAAGGGTGGGATATGGCATTATATCAGCTTGATGATCGGATTCCGCAGCTCCCTGAAGCGGGACAGTACTGGATTGCTCCCGATGCACGCGTGATTGGCAGTGTGCGGTTGGGGCGTGATGCGAGCATCTGGTTTGGTGCTGTGTTGCGCGGTGATAATGAGCTGATTGATGTGCTGGAAGGCACAAATATTCAAGATGGCAGTGTGTTGCACACGGATATGGGATTTCCGATGTCCATCGGCCCTTATGCAACGGTTGGTCATGCAGCGATTTTACATGGCTGTACGATTGGCGAGGGCAGTTTGATTGGAATGGGAGCGACCATTCTGAATGGGGCTAAAATCGGCAAGCATAGTTTGGTTGGGGCGCATGCCTTTGTTGGCGAAGGCAAAGAATTTCCAGACTATTCTTTGATTGTTGGAGCACCTGCGCGGGTGATCCGCACGCTTGATCCAAATAATGCGGAACGCTTGCGACTGACAGCGGAAGGCTATGTACGCAATTATAAGCGTTTTGCTAAAGGTCTGCGTCCGATTGAGGCACCTTGATTGCAGCGCCTGCGCTTGAAAAACGGCATTTAATGGGGTGCTGACGCAGTGATCAGGCTGTCACTTTCGTCGCCAAAATAAACCCAAATATTGGGGTCTTCTTGCGATTGCCGTTTAATAAATTTATAGCCTGTTTGCCGCCACGCTTTGATCTGGCTGGTTCGGCTATCGAGAACAAAATCACCATGATCGGTGCGAACCAGCAAGACGGCGTGACCTTCATTGTGATTGTCCCGCACCACCGTCATCATTAAGGACTGACGCGGTAGGCCGGTTTGCATCAGGAGTTTGCGCTTGAGCAATTGCAAATCTTCACAATCGCCTTTTCCGTCATCCGGATAGGCCCACCATTCGATCATGCCATAATGTTCAAGATCAGAGATTTGCTCAATCGTGTCGTTGACCAGCGTATTGATGCGGTTCAGCGTTGCCCAATTTTCTTTGGTTAACGCAATAAAAGCAGGGGGCAATGGCCCGACATCACAATCTTCAGAATGGGTTGCACAGATTTGCCCCCATCCAATTGGCTCTTTGGCCACATCGCCTGCTAAAGCAAATGAGCTTGATTGCGGTAAAGCCACCACTTTGCTGCGCGATGCCACGCGCGGTTCTGCAAGACTGGCCCCACAGCCAATCCCCAGTCCCAAAACACATGCGAGTAACATAGCGCGGCGCATCGACGCTCCCCATTCGTTAACAAAGTGTTAATCATTCTGACGCTAGGCGCGCAACACTGGCTTATGATCAGGGTTAACGCAGGGCCGGGTTGTGCAAGGATTGAGGTGACAAGTGCCAGTCCTCATGAGATGAACAGGCACAGGTATCACGTCTCCCTGTCTTCATTCCCGATGGGGGTGGCGCGGTGAGGTCGACAGACAGAAAGCTGGCAGCAAAAGGAAGTGTTATGGCGTTCTTTCATGAAAGCGGTTCGCCGGAGGCGTCGTCGCGTGAACCGATCTTCAATCTGCCGGCGGTGATTGTTTGGATGATTGTTGCCATGCTGTGCGTGCAACTGGTGATGGTGTTTGGATCGGATGATTGGGCGACGATTGTCTTGCTGGATTGGTCCTTCATTCCGGCACGACTTGCGATGAGTTTGGGTCTGAATCCTTCAGAGGCGTTGCAGGTTGCCAATGGAGGGCCGCTGGGGGGAGAAGATGCGCTGATCATGCAATTTCTCACCAAAGAAAATATGGCGCGGCCTTGGACCTTGCTGACCTATGCGGCATTGCATGGCAGTTGGGGGCATTTGTTTTTGAATTCGATTTGGCTGGCAGCTTTTGGAGCCCCGCTAGCGCGGCGGCTTGGAACGGAACGTTTTTTAATGGTGTTCGGACTGAGTGTGGGGGGAGGTGCGGCTCTGCATTTCGCCCTCAATTGGTATGATGTCATGCCATTGATTGGCGCCTCTGGAGGGATTGCCGGGATTATTGCATCTACTGCGTTGTTTATGTTTCAGCCCGGTTCTGCGCTCGGGCGTCCCGCTGCGGACGAGAATCAGGTTCCCCATCCCCCGGCTTTGCGGCTCTCGCAAGTTTGGCAAGATCGCCGGGTAATGTGGTTTGTTGGTTTGTGGCTCGGCATCAATCTTGTTACCGGCCTTGTGTCTTTGGCGCCGGCTGATGGTGTATTGATCGCGTGGGAAGCGCATCTGGGTGGGTTTATCACCGGGTTTTTTGCATTTCGAAGCTTTGACCCCTGGTCGTAAGCGCAAGACCAGACCGATTTGATCTGTTTGAAAAAAGTTGGGCTTGCGTTTTGCCGCAAAGTCCAGGCACACTTGTCGTCTGACCAATTGTTTAGGGTCGGGGTTTTCGTTGCGTATCCTTCGGCGTCTTGTGAACGCTGAAAGGGATCATGCGTTTCACAAACATTTAGAGGTAAAGCCTATCATCCATTGAATTATTTGAGAGGAGACGTGAGCATGAGTGTTGAGCGTATTCTCGCGGGCAAGGGCCGGCATGTTGAAACCATCCCCCCCTCCCATCGTTTGCAGGAGGCAGCCCAAATTTTGGCTGCCAAACGGATCGGCGCCGTTGTCGTCGTTTCGCACGATCGAGCAGTACTCGGAATTTTGTCTGAACGTGATATCGTCAGAGCCATTGCACAAGATCCGGCGCGCCTGAATAGTCCAGTCTCCGATTTCATGACCCATAAAGTGGTGACCTGTGGACTGAAAACCTCCATTCCCGAAGTTATGGATGAAATGACGGCGGGGCGCTTCCGGCATTTGCCGGTGGTGGTTGATGGCCAGTTACAAGGGCTCATTTCGATTGGTGATGTGGTTAAGTTTCGGGTCGCTGAAATCGAAGCGGAAAGTGCTGCTATGCGCCACTATATTGCGAGTGCCTGACTTTAAAAGCGGGGAGGGGCACGTCTGTGCCTCTTAAAAACCTGTTTTTTGGCAAGAGGCCCGGAAAAATTGGTATTTTCTCCTTGAAACAAGGGGAAACCGTTTGCTTGCGCGCGGGATTTTCGTCATAAAGTCTGAAGAGGGTTAAAGTGATCCTATCTCAGGTTTTTTGATATGTCGTCGACTGCCGCACCGAACATGGTTTGCTTGGATGCTGTTCATTTTTCTTATGATGAGCGGCCCATTTTGCGCGGCCTCTCTCTGAACGTTGCCAAAGGCGAAGTGGTCGCTGTGATGGGGGGCTCCGGCAGTGGGAAAACCACTTTGCTTGGGTTGATCGGCGGTCGCTTATTACCTCAAAGCGGATCCGTGATTGTTGATGGCCAGAATGTGCCGCAACTCAAGCGGCGCGATCTTTATAAATTGCGCGCACGGCTTGGCATGTTGTTTCAGTTTGGTGCGTTGTTCACGGATCTGAGTGTGTTTGACAATATTGCCTTCCCGTATCGGGAGCAGACGGCCTTGCCTGAACCCATGATCAGGGATCTGGTTCTGATGAAGCTGGAAGCGGTGGGATTGCGCGGCGCGGCTGATTTGATGCCCTCTCAATTGTCCGGGGGGATGGCGCGGCGGGTGGCTTTGGCGCGGGCCGTGGCCCTTGACCCGATGCTGATGCTCTATGATGAGCCCTTTACGGGTCTTGATCCGATTTCAACCGGAATTGTGGCGCGCCTGATCCGGCGGCTTAACGATGCTTTTGGTTTGACATCGTTGGTTGTCACCCATGATCTCGACTCCAGCCTCAAAATTGCTGACCGCGTTGTGGTGATCTCGGAGGGGCAGGTCTATCGTGACCTCACGCCCGCGCAAGTGCGCGAAACCGATGACGCTTTTGTGCGCCAATTTGCTGATGGATTGCCTGATGGGCCTGTGCCTTTTCATTATCCTGCCCCTCCTTTTCTAGAACAATTAACGAGGGCGGGATGAATTGGTTGCTGGCACCTTTTGCTGATTTAGGCCATGCCGTTTTGTCGGCGGTGGCAAGGCTTGGCTTAGCCGGGCGGTTTCTGCTCGGCATTCTGGCTGTTGTTTATGTGCCGATCCGCCGCTTTTCTTTGTTGGTGCGCGAAATTTATTTTTCTGGTTTTCGGTCTTTATTGATTGTGAGCGTTTCCGGTTTATTTGTCGGGATGGTTCTGGCGGTGCAGGGCTATGAAGTATTGCAACGATTTGGATCAGCAGAGTCGTTGGGGGTTTTGGTGGCCCTGTCTTTGGTTCGTGAATTAGGCCCAGTGGTCACGGCTTTGTTATTTGCAGGGCGGGCTGGCTCAGCTACGACGGCAGAGATCGGATTGATGCAGGCCACCGACCAGATTGCCGCCATGGATATGATGGCGGTCAATCCGATGGCGCGGATTATTGCGCCGCGATTTCTGGCCGCAGTCATTTCTGTGCCGGTTTTAGCCTGTTTGTTTATCAGTGCCGGTATTTTCGGCAGTTATTTGGTCGGGGTGCAGCTGATCGGAATTGACGAGGGCGCTTTTTGGTCGCAAATGCAGGCCAGTGTCGATTTTCGGCTGGATGTGATCAATGGACTGATCAAAGCTTTGGTTTTTGGCGGTGCTATTGGGTTGATTTCGGTGTTTGAAGGCTATTATGCGCCGCCGACCGCCGAGGGCGTGTCCAGCGCCACAACCCGGACGGTGGTGATTTCCTCGCTGGCGGTGTTGATGCTGGATTTCGTGCTGACAGTGTGGATGTTTCGGGGAATGAATGGATGAAGCGCTCAAATTATGATCTTGCGGTCGGTCTTTTTGTGGCATTCGGCCTGATTTCTTTGGTGTTTCTGGCTTTGAAAGTCGGAAATTTGGCCGGCTATGACAGTGGCGAGGGGTATCGGATCGAGGCACGCTTTGACAATATTGGTGGCTTGAAGGTGCGGGCTGCAGTCAAAAGTGCCGGGGTTGTGGTTGGTCGGGTTGAGGCCATTGTGCTGGATCCTGACACCTATGAAGCCAAAACCATCCTGCGGCTTGATCCGCGCTACCGTTTCTCAAAAGACACAATCGCCTCAATTTTGACATCCGGACTGCTGGGTGAGCAATATGTGAACTTGGAAGTTGGCGGCGATTCTGTTTATTTAGGGAATGGAGACCGGGTTGTGAAAACACAGCCTGCAATGATATTGGAAAAACTCATCGGACAGTTTTTATTTAATAAAGCTGCCGAAAACTCAGGATCGAAGTGATGAAACTGTCTTTTTCTCGATCAGCAACCATTGGCCTGTTGGCTTTGTCCGTGTCCTTAGGCGCGGTCATGGGCCCGGTGCGGGCGCAAGATAAAGTCAACGATCCGCTTGAGCCGATCAATCGCGGCATCTTTTTCTTTAACGAAATTTTCGACGCCATTATTACGACGCCAGTGACAGCAGTTTATAAGGCTGTGGTTCCCGATCCGATCCGGCGCAGCATTGGTGGCGTGTTCGGCAATTTGGATGATCTTTATGCGGGCCTCAATCACGGCCTGCAAGGGCAGGGCAAAAAAGCCGGCAATGACTTTTCACGCGTCTTGATCAATACAACCATCGGGATTGGTGGCTTGTTTGATGTGGCTGCCGATATGGGGCTGCCGAAAAGCAAAACGGATTATGGTGTCACGCTGGGCGCTTGGGGCATGGGACCCGGCCCTTATGTGGTGATCCCGGTGTTTGGCCCTTCAACGACCCGTGACACGGTTGGTCGTGGCTTGCGCATTGCGTCGGATCCGCGCACCTATATTCCATGGCAGACAGGGCTGAGCTTGACCGCTGGGGAATATATGCATGTGCGTTCAGTGACGGCCTCGTCAGAAAACCTGATCGATTCCTCCAGTCTGGATAAATATCTGTTTACGCGCAGTCTTTATTTGCAGCGGCGGGAAGCTTTGGTACGCGAAGCGCGTGAAGAAAATTAATACACAAGACGCTTAAAAACCTGTCAGGATCAAAATGACAGGTTTTCTTTAAAATCTATTTCTTGTTTTGCAGAGAGGTTTCAATTTGAGCCTCTTTGTCTCACGAATTGGTTGGATGTTGCTCATGTCGCGGATGGTCTATTTTGTTTTGGCTTTGATTGCATCTCCTTTGCTGGTCAGCGGGGCCTTCGCCTCGGCACCAGAGGACATGGTGAAAACCATGGCGGCCAATGTCACCGCGCAAGTGCGCGCGATGCCGGCCTCAGCTACCGGCGTTTCGCCGCAGGTGCAATCGATCATTGAACGGGACATTATGCCGCGGTTTGATTTTAACCGCATTACGCAGATTGCCATGGGGCGCAATTGGTTAAAGGCCAGCCCCGCCGAACAAAAGCAAATTACCACTGAATTTACCCATTTGCTGGTGCGGACCTATTCTAACGCGATCAATAATCTGCGGGATATGGATGTGGTTGTTAAAGGCAGCCGCTCCAATGGATCGGATGGCGATGTGACGGTGCGCACGCAAATGGTTGGGCGCAACCAACCGACAGCGATTGATTATTTTTTATCCAATGCCTCGGGGGGATGGAAGGTCTATGATGTGCAGGTTGAAGGCGTGAGCTTGGTGTCTGCGTATCGGGACGAGTTTACCAGTTTGGTGAGCAATAATGGAATTGCCGGGGTGATTGATGCCCTGAAAAAGAAAAACGCTCGGTGAGCTCTGCGATGTCAGACGCCTTAACCGTCTCAGTCAGTGGTCAGTTGACATTGGCGACATCGGGCGGCTGGTTTCAGAAAATTGTCGCGCAGGGCACGGCGCATGGTCAAGTTTTGCGGATTGATCTCTCGGGCGTGACAGAGGTGGATTCGAGCGCTTTAGCCTTTATTACATCTGTGCATCGTGTGATGGCCCAAAAAGGATGTCAGATTGAATGGCAGCAGATTCCTGATACGCTGCGCAATGTGGCCCATATCTATGATGCTGATAAAATTTTTGTCCCTATGATGGTGTGAGTGTAACGCGCAGTGGGTGTAAAAAGCGGATGTCATAAAAGCAAATTGCACCGAAATGCTCTCATACGGTGCCGGACACTGTCTTTGTTTGTTTTTTTTGCCTTGATGGCCGGACTATGTGGTTCCCTTCAAGCCCCGGTCTTTGCTCAAGATAAATCAGTTCCGGTACCGCCGATGCGTCCGGCTGTGAAAAGCTCAGAGCCAGCGGCTCAACCTTCATCGACTCCAACAGCGCCCAATCCTGTTGCATCTGATCAGCCTTCTACGCCAAACGCTGCGCCGGTTCCCGCTGGGGCGAGGCCTTCAAGTTTTGATTATGAAAAACCGCGGCATTTAACTGCACGCGATATTTTGGAGGACCGTGTCGAAGGGCCAAATTACAAAGTCAGGCCTGAGGTGGGGCGCAATAATTTTTCGCGCGTCTACACCGTGGATACGGATTATGGATCTTTTGTGATCGTTGGCGATCATTTGCTTAAATTACGCTTGCTTGAGTTGAATGTTTTGCATCAACTCACCGATCATTCGCAGGCGGGCAGTTTTTTGACAGCCTTCGGCACAGCAGCCATTGCCCCGTTTAAATTTGGTGGTCAGTTATTGGTCAGCCCTATTGATACGGTCAAAAATTCATTTGAAGGCGTGGGCAATTTTTTTGATGTTCTTGAAGCTTCATCCGAGAATGAAGATCCGCAACGTGGCAGTCTGGTTGGCGGATTGGTCGGCTCTGATCAGGCGCGTCGTGAATTGGCCTCCGATCTAGGCATTGATCCTTACACGGATTTTGCACCGTTGGCCGAACGGTTAAAGCAATTATCTTCTGCGGCAGGCTTTGGCGGTTTATCGCTCAAGGGCGCGATGACAGCGATTCCGGGGGCTGCGGTCACCCAAACCGCCACGATGGCCACCACGCGTTTGGCCGTTGTGACCGCTTCATCCATTTCAACAACGGCAGCGTTGAAAGATGCGTTGCGTAATAAGACTGCGGGGCAGATTTTGCGGGATGCCCGCAAGAAATTAGCAGGGCTCGACATTTCAGACGAGCTGATCAAAAAACTTTTTACAAATTCGGCTTACACACCCTCCGATATTTATGTGATCGCCTATTCGCTGGATCTGATCAAAGCTAAAAATAGTACGCTGTTTATAGAACATGCCATCAGTGCTGAAAATCGTAATGAGGCTTATTTTGAGCGGATGCGGTCTGAGATTTTGGCCAGTTGGAAAGCGCCATCCCCCATTCAATCTTTCGAGGTGATTGAAGGCAAGGTCCTTAATCGACTGAAGAATGGGCGTATTGTCGCAGCCTATCCCATCGATGAATATTATTGGACAGCAGAAAATGCGACACTCTCGCGCGCCATCGCAGACAGTGTTTTGCGCTCTGATGCTAAAGGGCGCTCTCTATTGCTTGTGACAGGGGATGTGTCCGCGCGTGCGCGTGGGGAAATCGGCCGCTTGGGTTGGGATGTTGTGCGTGTGCAACTCTTACCCGAAGCCAGCATGAAAGATAAAAATCCGCAGCCTTAATTAGCCTCTTATTTTATGATGTCAATGGCACGAGATGCGGTCCGGTTTTGTCATCTTGAACGACAAGACGGTAAAAACAATGGGGCCGTCCGGTATGACAACAGCCGCCATCGCCTCCAACGCTGACATAAAGCAGCAAGCAATCTTGATCGCAATCAACTCGCATTTCGTGAAGCGTTTGGATTTGCCCTGACGTATCGCCTTTATGCCATAAGCACTTGCGCGAACGGGACCAATACCACACCTGTCCTGTTGCGAGTGTTTGATTGAGCGCTTCTTGATTCATGTAAGCAACCATCAACACGTCGCGGCTTTTGTGATCGATGGCAACGGCTGTGATCAATCCATTCGCATCAAAGCGCGGCAAAAAGGCCAGACCTTCTTCGCGCGCGTTTTGGTCATTTGGGGTGGTGGAATGCGTCATGAGATCGTCCGGATAAGGGGAGCACGCTTTTGTTTAGCGTGTGCGCTGGTTTACTCCACGCAACATCATCATGAAGCGGGCCTGTTCGGCTGGATCATCACGGAAAATGCCGGTGAATTGCGATGTGACTGTTGTCGCACCTTGTTTTTGGACGCCGCGCATCGACATGCACATATGTTCTGCCTCAAGCAAAACAGCAATGCCGCGCGGCTTCAGCGCTTCATCAAGCGCTGCAACAATTTGTGCGGTCATGGTTTCTTGCGTTTGCAAACGGCGCGCATAGACATCCACCAAACGCGCTAATTTTGACAGGCCCACCACGCCCTCGGAGGGGTAATAGGCAATATGGGCGCGCCCAACAAAAGGCACCATGTGATGTTCGCAATGGGAGGAGAAATCGATATCGCGCACCAGCACCATATCATCATAGCCAGCGACTTCCTGAAAAACACGATTTAAAACTTCAGCCGGATCATCATCATAGCCCCTGAAAAATTCGCCATAAGCTTTAGCAACGCGTTTGGGGGTTTCAAGTAAACCTTCCCGCGCGGGATCATCTCCAGCCCAACGGATCAAAACCCGAACGGCCTCTTCGGCCTCCTCACGGCTAGGACGCGGAACAGAGGGCGTGAGTGGTGCATTATCGACTGTTTTGATAGGCTTAACCACGGCATCCATAGCGGCTCTCCAGCTCAGGGGGGCAGACTTTAGTCTTAGATGGGGATTGGCAGTGTATTCATCAAGTCTTAAAAAGCATCGAAAGAGCAAATTCTCCCTCTCGCCGAATGACGCTCTTGATCTTATATACTCATTATTATGTTGAACGAAATTTACAATCGCAGAATTCTTGAACTGGCCGCCCATATTCCCTGCATGGGCCGGTTAGATCATCCCATGGCCACAGCAACCCGCCAATCCAAATTATGCGGATCCACTGTCACGGTTGATTTGGATATGCAGGATGGACGGGTCAGCCGATTTGCCCATGATGTGAAGGCTTGCGCTTTGGGACAAGCCTCGTCTTCAATCATGGCTCGTCATATTGTGGGACGAACAGGGGATGAGCTGCGCCTTTTGCTGGCCCAAGTGACCGCAATGTTGAAAGAACAGGGGCCACCGCCTGGTCCCCCGTGGGAGGATGTCGCGGTTCTTGAACCCGTGCGAGCGTATAAAGCGCGACACGCATCTACGCTTCTGACGTTTGAAGCTGTGGTAGAAGCCGTGGAAAAAATAGAGCAGACAGCTTAGCGACCACCAAAGCTATAATTAAATTGCGCACCGAAACTGAATTGGTTTTGCGCAGGCACGCCGCCCCGGGTCGGGGTATTGATGGATTGATCAACCGAATTGGTCATCATCCGATCAAAGGTTGCGTAAAGCGTGGTAGATGTGCTGCTTGAGCTATTGAAATTCAAGCTGGCACCCGCACCGACAAATCGCAAATTATCTGATTTTCCAGCTAAAGCCCTATTGAGCTTCATGGGATCGGTCAGGGTAATGCCATAGACTGTATTGACATAATCATTGCCGGTGACCGCCAGACGCGGCCCCCCTGCAATCACCACCGCGTCAGACAAGCGATGAATATAATCCGCGCCGATCACGCCGCCAAAACCGCTCGAACCGAACAGGCCCATCCGCCCTTCCGCACGCAAACGCAGCGGGCCCGATTTGGGAGAAATTTCTGCAAACAGGGCAGGGGCATCGCGCATTGGGCTCATGCCCTGCCGCGCTAAATCCAATTCAAAGCCTGATAAAGGACGTTGCGGCAAAACGGCCAAGGAAATTCCATTATCCCCAATCATCGTTTGGCTGTAGCCCGCATTCGGCAGACCACTGAAATGACGCGTTAAATTCGGGGAGGTGACAAAACTATAGCTCTCTGAGCCCGGAAAATTGACGGTGGAGACCTGTAAGCCGCCCACTCTACCAGCCCAAGAGATGTCCTCTTTGGCAGACAGGGCACTTGCCTGTTGGGGCGCAAGAGTGGCAAACAAGGCGAACGCAACAGAGGGTAAAGCCAAAAATTTGGTAACTTTTGTCATGCGCCCTTCTTAGCCGAGGTCCAAAAGTGAATCAATCCTTAACACGCGGGCGCCTGTCTCTTATCCCCCGAATGGTCGTGAAAGGGTTAATTCGGGCCTATCAGTTGAGTTTTTCGCTTCTTTTGGGCCGTTTTTGTCGTCATTTGCCGAGTTGTTCTGAATATATGGCCGAGGCTGTGGACCGGCATGGGGCCTGGGCCGGAGGATTTATGGGACTGGCGCGGATTTGCCGCTGTCGCCCCGGTGGCACTGACGGACTTGATTTTGTTCCCGAATACTTGCCCCCCGATGCCCAGTGGTTTAGACCGTGGCGCTATGGGCGCTGGGCTTCGACGAACCCCACCCCGATCAGACGGTGCGAGGATGTGAAGCCGGACAGCTTTCCTCCATCATAGATCCGTCCCGCATGTTCGGTCAGGCTTACCTGCGTGGTTCGCAGGAGTGAGCAAGGAGAGGCAAAGATGATTTTTCTGACATTCCCCGATGGCGCCCGCCGTGAATTTTCCAAGGGCATAACCGGTTTTGAAATTGCCAAAGGGATTTCTCCCTCATTGGCCAAGCGCACGGTGGCGATGGCGCTGGATGGTGTGGTGACGGATTTGAACGATCCGATCAGCCACGATGCAAAAATCGAACTCATCAATCGCGACGATCCGCGTGCGCTGGAATTGATCCGTCACGATTGCGCGCATGTGCTGGCAGAAGCCGTGCAGACTTTATGGCCCGAGACACAAGTCACGATTGGGCCGGTCATCGAGAATGGTTTTTATTACGATTTCTATCGTGAGGTTCCGTTCACACCGGATGATTTTCCGGTGATCGAAGCAGAGATGCGCAAAATCATTGCGCGCGATCAACCGTTCACCAAAGAAGTGTGGACCCGCAATGATGTCCGCTCGCTGTTCGAGAAAAAAGGCGAAGCCTTTAAAGTCGAATTGGTTGATGCCATTCCTCCCGGCGAGGATTTGAAAATCTATCGGCAGGGCACGTGGTTTGATTTGTGTCGTGGTCCGCATATGACCTCCACCGGCAAAATCGGCGATGCGTTCAAATTGATGAAAGTCGCGGGAGCCTATTGGCGCGGTGACAGCAACAATCCGATGCTGACCCGCATCTATGCGACGGCGTTCGCGAGTAAAGACGATCTGGCCGCTTATCTTCATCAATTGGAAGAAGCGGAAAAACGCGATCATCGTCGCCTGGGCCGCGAGATGGATCTTTTCCATTTCCAGGAAGAGGGTCCGGGCACCGTCTTCTGGCACCCGAAAGGCTGGACGCTG
The DNA here is from genome assembly GCA_963923415.1 of uncultured Hyphomicrobiales bacterium. Classification (GTDB taxonomy): domain Bacteria; phylum Pseudomonadota; class Alphaproteobacteria; order Rhizobiales; family Beijerinckiaceae; genus CAIYZJ01. Next base: position 14,015 of record CAWUMW010000035.1, read on the forward strand.
TTTCAATCCTTGATTTCTTATATGCGCCGCCGGTTGAGCCATCTTGGTTATGATGAAGTCAATGCCCCGCAGCTGCTTGATAAATCGCTTTGGGAAACATCCGGCCATTGGGGATGGTATAAAGAAAACATGTTTATGGCGAAATCCGCCGGTGATGAAACCGACGACGAGCGCGTGTTTGCCATCAAACCGATGAACTGTCCGGGCCATGTGCAGATTTTCAAACATGGTTTGAAATCCTATCGTGATCTGCCGTTGCGGCTGGCTGAATTTGGTGCCGTGCATCGCTATGAGCCATCAGGGGCTTTGCATGGATTGATGCGCGTTCGCGGCTTCACGCAAGATGATGCGCATATCTTTTGCACCGATGAGCAAATGGCAGCCGAATGTCTGGCGATCAATGATTTGATCCTGACCACCTACAAGGATTTCGGCTTTGACAAGATTGTGGTCAAGCTTTCAACACGACCTGAAAAGCGTGTCGGCAGTGATGCCTTGTGGGATCGTGCGGAAAGCGTGATGACACAAGTGCTCAATCAAATCAAAGAGCAATCGGGTGGCTTGATCGAGACCTCCATCAATCCGGGAGAGGGGGCGTTTTACGGACCCAAATTCGAATATGTGTTGCGTGATGCCATCGGGC
>CAWUMW010000036.1:0-14377 GCA_963923415.1 uncultured Hyphomicrobiales bacterium
GGAATTGGTGCGGTGGTTGCCAACCGGATCGCCATGACCGCGATGCCGCAATTGGTCGCTTTCTTTCACTCTCTTGTAGGTCTTGCCGCGGTGATGGTGGCCGCAGGCGCACTTTACGCGCCCGATGCTTTTGGCATTGGCAAACCCGGGCAGATCAAAGCCGCCAGCCTGATTGAAATGGCGTTAGGCGTTGCGATTGGTGCGATCACCTTTACCGGCTCGATCATTGCCTTTTTGAAACTGGATGGACGGATGTCCGGCAAACCGATCATGTTGCCGAGCCGCCATCTGATCAATCTCTGCCTTGCAGGCGGTTTGATTTTTCTCATCGTCTTATTCGTCACGCTGCAAAGTCCAACCCTGTTCTGGGCTATCACGCTGGCCAGTTTCGCACTCGGCGTTTTGATCATCATTCCCATTGGCGGCGCGGATATGCCGGTGGTGGTTTCGATGCTCAATTCTTATTCGGGATGGGCAGCAGCAGGCATCGGCTTCACGCTTGGCAATATGGCCTTGATCATTACCGGCGCGCTGGTTGGCTCATCGGGTGCGATTTTGTCCTATATCATGTGTAAGGGCATGAACCGCTCTTTCATCTCGGTGATTTTAGGCGGCTTTGGTGGAGAAACCGCAGGGGCAGCTGATGGCGTGGTGGAAACGCGCCCCTTCAAACAAGGTTCTGCGGATGATGCGGCCTTCATGATGAAAAACGCATCAAAGATCATCATTGTGCCCGGTTACGGCATGGCGGTTGCGCAAGCTCAACATGCCTTGCGGGAAATGACGGATCTGCTCAAAGAAGAAGGCGTAGAAATCAAATATGCCATTCATCCGGTCGCCGGACGGATGCCGGGTCACATGAATGTGTTGTTGGCCGAAGCCAGCGTCCCCTATGACGAAGTGTTTGAGCTTGAAGATATCAATTCGGAATTTTCACAAGCCGATGTTGCTTTCGTCATCGGTGCCAATGACGTCACCAATCCGGCTGCAAAAACCGATCCCACCTCCCCCATCTATGGCATGCCGATTCTCGACGTCGAAAAAGCCAAAACCGTTTTGTTCATCAAACGCGGCATGGGCTCAGGTTATGCGGGCGTCGAAAATGAATTGTTCTTCCGCGACAATACGTTGATGCTGTTTGGCGATGCCAAAAAGATGGTGGAAGAAATCGTCAAGGGCATGAACCACTAAGGGCATGAACCACTACCGACAACCTCCCTTAATAAGCACATCAAAAAAGCCACCTTAAATATTTAAGGTGGCTTTTTTATCATACGCAGTTGAAAGCGTTTTGCTGGCTCAGGCGGCCGGAATGGTCACAGTTTTGCCCGCTTTGCTGCTCTCAAGCATCGCCTCGATCAGGCCTAAAACTCGCACCGCATCGCGGCCCGAGCATTGCGGCGCGCGATGATTGCGCACCGCATCGAGGAAATCGGCAATCTGCGCTTGATGGGCGGCACAAGAAAACGCCATCGGATCAGCCCCACCACCACCTGCTGCACTCCCCGCTTCATGCAAGATCCGTCCATCGGTAAAATAGACTGTTAAATCTTCGACCGATAAAATCGCTGTGCCTTTGGTACAGGCCAATTCAATCCGCTCAGGCTGACCGGGATAAGACACGGTGGTGGCATCAATGGCCCCCAAAGCCCCATTGTGAAATTCAACCGCGGCAGCGGCCACATCCTCTGTATCAATGTGACGCAGTGGCGAGGTACGCGCCATTGCAGCCACCGTTTTGATGGGGCCGGTCAGACTCAAAAACAAATCAAGCGTGTGAATGGCTTGGGTCAGCAACACACCACCGCCATCGCGGGCTTTCATCCCCCGCCCCGGTTCAGCAAAATAATCAGGCGAACGCCACCACCTAATCGATGCTGATCCAGAAACAAGCGCTCCTAACGCGTCGCTCAACACCAATTGGCGTAAGATCTGTGAGGCATGGCGAAACCGATGCTGGAACACCACACCAAATCGCAGATCAGCCGCCTCCATTGCCTGCACAGATTTCAAGGCGCGCTCAACTGACACATCCAACGGTTTTTCCAACAGCACATGCTTACCAGCCGCCGCACAGGCGAGCACCAAGTCCCGATGGGAGAAAGGTGGGGTAAGAATCAAAACGACATCCACAGCCGGATCATCGAGGATAATTTGCAAATCCTCAGTGAGGGGAAGGTCGGGATGCTTTTCACCAAAACTTTTGCGCCGTTCAGCGCTCGGGGCAAAACAATGAAGGATTCGCACCTCTGCCGCTAAATTGCGCAATGCCTCAACATGCGGCTTATGCGCCATCCCCAATCCAACAATCGCCAGACCCAGCGGCTTTGATGTTTTTTGCTTTGCGGCGTGCATTCCCAATCCCCTTTTTTAACCAGAGCGATGTTTCAGAGTGATTTTTTCACCCATTCACCCCAAGTTTTCACTTTTAAGATCCCGTTTCCTTAATAAGCTGTCAATGGTTGGGCGATAAAAAGGTTGCGAGCTTTCAATCTTTGCAAGCCCCTTGAAGAGCGCGCCGAATGAACGAAACGATACCGGTCAATATGCAAACGCTGTTGAAATCGGCGCATGATGGCGATACGCGCGCGCAAATGGCGCTGGCCCAACTATATCTTGATGGAACAGTGACCGGCCAAGAGGATTTGGCTGTGGGCGAATATTGGTTCAAAAAAGCCGCTGATCATGGCAATGCGGACGCGCAATATATGCTCGGCTCAATGTATTATAATGGCACTCGCTTCAAAAAAAATATCGACAAAGCAGCCCAATATATCATGAAGGCCGCCTTGCAAGAGCATGGTGAAGCGCAATTTCTGCTCGGCCTGATGTATGAAAATGGAATTGGCGTTAAACGCGACATGAAAATGGCCGTCACCTTGATGAAAATGGCGGCGCAAAAAGGCCATGCCTCGGCTTTGTTCAGCATCGGCATGCTGTTTGAGCTTGGTGCCATGACGCCGGAAGATCATGTGCGTGCCCTCGCCTGCTATCGCATCGCTGGCCATGCAGGCAATGTGATTGCGCGCTCTTATTACAAAAAATTAAATAAAATTATGTCGGTCGCGCAGATCAACCAATCGGAAGCCATCGCTTCGGTTGAAGAAATTATGTACCATATTTAAAGCCTTATTGCTGCTTTTGCGCGAACACCAAAACGATTACACGCTATAAACCGCAAAGCGCTTGATTAACGCCTCTGGCAAGCGCGCCGGCTTATTCTCCTTAACCGAAACCACCAAGACATCGGCTTGCAGCAAACGGTCCGTATCGCGCATAATTGTTTGGCCTAAAGTGAGCAACGGCCCCCGATGGGATAGGACGCGCGTTTCAACGCGCAACAGATCATCCATGCAGGCGGGTTTTAACCATTCGATCTCCATCCGCCGCACCACAAAAAAATACGGATCATCCGATTGGTGCAAAGCGCCTTGATGAATCCCCACATCCCTTAATAATTCCGTGCGGGCGCGCTCCAAAAACCGCAAATAAGAGGCATGATAAACGCGGGCCGAAAAATCGGTATCCTCGTAATAAACGCGCAATTCAAACTGGTGTACCCCATGTTGCGGTTGGGTCATCATGCCCTCATCATTCCCCATGCGCTGTGGCATACATGCCTTCCGCACCGATACCGCTTTCTTGCATCAATCGAGCGCGGGCCCGCAATTTTTCTGTTTCACTTTTCAACTGTCCGCAGGCAGCCAAAATATCACGTCCGCGCGGCGTGCGAACCGGTGAGGCATAGCCCGCCCGAAAGACAATATCAGAAAATTCCTCAATCCGCTCCCAGCTCGAACAGGTATAGCGCGAACCCGGCCATGGATTAAACGGGATTAAATTGATCTTGGCCGGAATGCCTTTTAACAAACGCACCAATTCCCGCGCATCGGCATGGCTATCATTGACGCCATCCAACATGACATATTCAAACGTAATGCGCCGCGCATTCGACAAGCCCGGATAGGCCCGGCAGGCGTTGAGCAAATCCTTGATCGGATATTTGCGATTCAGCGGCACCAATTCATTGCGCACATCATCGCGCACCGCATGCAAGGAAATAGCGAGCATCGAGCCGATCTCTTCCCCTGCCCGCGGGATCATCGGCACCACACCTGAGGTCGACAATGTAATCCGGCGGCGCGACAGCGAGAGGCCGTCACCATCCACCACAATTCCCATACTGTCGCGCACGGCCTCAAAATTATAAAGCGGTTCGCCCATCCCCATCAAAACGACATTCGACACCGCCCGCCATGCATCTGGAACCAGCCCATCGGTAGGGCGCTCAGCGCCCGGCCAATCGCCTAACCGGTCCCGCGCCACCAGAAGCTGCGCGACAATTTCGGCCGCTGTTAAATTGCGCACCAGACGCTGGGTTCCGGTATGGCAGAAGCTGCAATTTAAAGTACAGCCAACCTGCGAGGACACGCATAACGTGCCGCGATCTGACTCCGGAATATAAACAGTTTCAATCTCCGCCCCTTTGTCATGTGGACCTTGTGGCGGCAAGCGGATCAGCCATTTGCGTGTCCCATCAACCGAAATCTGTTCGGAAATGACCTCAGGCCGCGCCAATGTAAAATGCGCTTGCAGTTGCGCACGCATGGATTTTGAAACATTGAGCATCGCATCAAAATCAGTGACGCCCCGATGATAAATCCAATGCCACAACTGATTAACACGCATGCGCCGATCACGCTCCGGCACATCCAACAGCGTCAGCGCCTCTGCGAGTTGCACGCGCGTGGCCCCCGCCAGCGATTGACCGGAACGGATCGCTGTTTCAACGCCCATTAAAGGCGTTTTCTCAAAAGTAGGGTCGGTCATATCCATTAAAAAAGCCCGCCTTGGATTAAGAACGGGCTTCTAACACAACAAATCCGAGGGCGCCATGAAAACGACATGCTGCCCTCCACCCCACGCTAGCCGCAGCGTGTCACGGGCATTCCTTTTTGATCCGGTCCAGCGCCTGCGCCAATCCCGTCAACTGATAGGTATCGGTGGTTGCATTGCCTTTGGCAGAACTGGTTTTTGTCGTCATCGTCTTGTTTTTCTTCATTAATTCAACAACACCGCCGTCTTCGGCGGCATTTTTAAGCCACGCACTGGTGCCTTTGGTCACCAAGACATGTTTGGCGGAACCGATGGTCAATTCCCCTGTTGAATTGTCTTTGGTGGGGAAGCCCAACACAAAACTGATTTCGTTATGCACATTCTCTGACGGGCGCGCGGAAATAAAAATATATCCATCATCCCGCTTCAACTCTTTGGGGGCGCGTTCTTTCGGGCGGGACAAAACATAGCAAACCCGCCCTTTGCTGGTGGCATCGGTGGCATAAGCCCCCCATTCACCAAAAGATCCCAATAACACCGGGCCGGCTGGCTGGGCAGGCGCAGCAGCAGGGGCGGCAGCTGGCTTTTCAGGTTTTTTCTGTTGCGCCAAAGCGGGGGCCGCACAGAATAAAACCAGCATTAGGAAAACAGAAAGGCCCTTCAGGCCGGCCGAATCGTATCTCGTCGTCATGCTCAGAAAGCCCTTCATGCAGCACACCACTGTTGAATGATCTTATGAACGCCAATGGTTAATGAACCGGAAAAAATGGCAAAATTTACGCAAAACTTAAAAAATCTTTGCCCCGCAAACGCGTATACAGTGCTTACTACAGCATGGATGAGCCCATCCATAGGGTAATTGGCACAAAAACCAGTCTAAAGACGCACTTTATCCCCTGTGCCTGCGCCTTTACCTTAGATCATCGAACGAAAAAAGGACCTCTTCATGCAGCTTGATGACACTATGGCCGCCATTATCACCGGCGGCGCTTCAGGATTGGGACAAGCCACCTGCGCGTTATTACGCGCAGCAGGGGTCAAAGTGACCTTATTTGACCGTGATCCGCGCGGCCAAGCCATTGCCGCCGACCATGGCGCTTTATTTATTGAAACCGATGTCACCGATGAAAAAGCTGTGATTGCCGCTCTTGAGCAAGCAAGGGCCGCACAGGGGACGGCCCGGATTTTGGTCAATTGCGCTGGGGTCGTGACCGGCAAACGAACCATCAGCAAACAACGCGAGACGGGTCTCTGGCAGGCGCATGATCTCGAAAGCTTTGCCCGGGTCATTGCAATTAATCTCAGCGGCACCTTTGTCATGAGTGCCCAATGCGCGCGCGCCATGGCCGCACTTGATCCCATCACGCCAGATGGCGGGCGGGGCGTTATTATCAATACCGCCTCGATTGCTGCGGAGGACGGACAAATGGGCCAAGCCGCTTATGCCGCCTCCAAAGGAGGCGTGGTTGGCCTGACCTTACCGATGGCCCGCGATCTCGCGCCTTATGGCATTCGCGTGGTCAGCATCATGCCGGGCCTGTTTGAAACCCCGATGATGGCCAGCATATCCTTAGACATTCGCAAAGCGCTCGAAGCCACGATCCCGTTCCCCTCCCGACTGGGCATGCCAGAAGAATATGCCAAAATGGTCAAAAGCATTATTGAAAATGATATGCTGAACGGAACCTCGATCCGGCTTGATGGGGCTTTACGGATGCAGCCCAAATAGGCTGTACCCCTCTCTCTTCAAACAAGTGCGTCAATCGCCTGCGCCAAATGAAGATCGCGTTCGGTCAGGCCACCCGCTTCATGCGTTGAAAGCGTGATGTGAACGCGATTATATACATTCATCCAATCGGGATGATGATTCATTTGTTCCGCCAATAAAGCGACCCGTGTCATAAAGGCAAAAGCCTCGCTGAAATCAGCAAACACAAATTCCCGGCTCACCGCATTTTTTGTTGCAAGCCACGTCCATGCCGGGTGGCTTTGCAGAAAATGGGAGCGGGCCTGTTCATCAAGCAATTTCATAATGATCCCATCCTTGTTCTTCGTCTAAACCGTCGTCAAGCGGATAAAGTGCTTCGATAAGATAAGGCCCGCCACCACTGCCCTCACGCGAGGAGAAAAGAGCAAAGTGATCAACCGATATCTGCAAAGACGGCAAGGCCCCTAAACCCGACAAAAAGCCCGCCACTTGAAACGCATTCGCCTCCTTGAGGCGCGCCAGTGTAATATGGGGTGAAAATTTGCGGGTTGCAGGCGCAAAACCCAAACGGCGCGCCAAGCGCTCCTGATCCGCTTGCAAATCCAGCAATACAGGATCTGGGTCAACAGACGCCACCAAAGCACGCGGCTTATCACCGCCAAAAACACGTAATTGAGAGACCTGCACCGTAAACGGGGCATGCGCCAATTGCATCAAACACGCATCAAGCGCGCTGGCGCGCTCTCTTTCCATATCGCCGAAAAACCGCAAGGTTAGATGATAATGATCGGGACTGATCCAGCGCGCGCCATGCAATCCGCCCCTCAGGCCGGACAAAACTGCCCGGACCGCTGGCGGCACTTGCAAACCGGTAAAAAGGCGCGGCATCGGCTTCCCTTCCCGATCAAAACCATGATTAAGCGGACGATCACGCCCACCCTCACCGATCCGAACATGGGGTGACAAACTATGATTCTCAACCCCTGCCTGCACCCCGTTGATTAAGGGGCCGGGTTCATGTGCACTTGATGGATAGCGTCGATCTTTTCCTCAATCTCTGGGGTGATGACCAATTTCGCAGAACCAATGCATATCTTAAGCTGCTCCATCGTGGTCGCCCCGATGATGTTAGAAGCAACAAAACAACGCGACGTCACAAAGGCCAAAGCCAATTGCGTCAAATCAACGCGCAACTGTTGCGCTAAGTCCCAATAAGCTTCAATCGCTACATCGGTGCCAGGCTTTTCATAGCGTTGCAGCCGATTAAACAGAGCTTTACGGGATTTAGGCGGCAAGGCCCCATGCCGATATTTGCCGGTCAGATAGCCTTGCGCCAAAGGCGAATAGGCCAGCAAACCAATATCCTCACGCATACTGACCTCAGCAAGCGCCACTTCATAGAGCCGGTTAATCAGCGAATAGGCATTTTGAATGGAGGCAACGCGTGGCAAAGCATGCGCGTCAGACTCCGCAAGAAACCGCATCGTTCCCCATGCGCTTTCATTGGACAGTCCGATATGGCGAATTTTTCCCTGTTTTACAAAATCATTCAACACCTCAAGAATAGAACGGAAGGAATGATAGTCCCCCTCCATTTCTCCCTTTTTGAAATGGGTAGGATTGGATCCCCATGGCATCGGACGATCTGGCCAATGCAGCTGGTAAAGATCAATGTAATCGGTCCGCAGCCGCCGCAAACTGCCCTCAAGGGCTTCGGTCATCTGCGCCCGATTAAGCTCGGCCGGTCCTTTCGCCTGACGGAACCAATCCATCGGCGTGCGCCCAACCACTTTGGTTGCCAAAATAACTTTGTCGCGGTTTTTGCGTTGGTGAAACCAGCTGCCAATGATGCTCTCTGTGCGCCCCGCGGTTTGTGCTTTCGGAGGGACAGGATAAAGCTCGGCCGTGTCAAAAAAATTAATCCCGCAGTCAAGCGCATAATCCATCTGCTCATGACCTTCGGTTTCCGTATTCTGTTCGCCCCATGTCATCGTGCCGAGACAAAGTGCGCTAACCTTCAAGCCCGTGCGGCCAAGGGACCGGTATTCCATCCTGATACTCCAAACTCATTGCGATTAAGGGGAAGAAAAGTGAGGGCCTTCAAACCACAGAGTACGCTCAGAGGCCAGTCCTGATTGTCTGCTCCCAACGATTAAATCATCGCGCTTGGGACAAACCCTGCAAAAACACCTCGATCTGCGGCAAAGTGCGGCGCACAATCTCTCTGACACCCTGCGCGCTGGGATGCAAGGCATCGGGCAACACCATCTCCGGCACCCCCGTCACCCCATCCAAAAAGAAGGGATAAAGCGGGATCTGGTGCTTGGCAGCCAAATCAGTAAAAACCGCATTGAATTTAGCCGCATAGTCGGGACCGGCATTCGACCAAGAGCGCATACCAAACAGCATCACAGCGATCTTGCGGGCCTTCAATTTGACAATCATCGCATCCAGATTGGCGCGCGTCACGTCCGGATCCGTACCACGCAACATGTCATTGGCCCCCAACTCCAACAAAACCGCATCCGTGCCGTCTGGCACCGACCAATCCAGTCGTGCCAAGCCCCCGGTGGTTGTATCCCCTGAAACCCCCGCATTGGTGATTTTGGTTCTCACGCCGCGCTCGGCCAAGGCCTTCTCCAACACATCCGGAAAAGCTTCTCCATTGGCCAGCAAATATCCGGCGGTCAAACTGTCGCCAAAGGCAACAAGGCGCAGCGGTTCCGCGGCAAAACTCGACATCGGCCCCATTCCCAATACGGCAATCACGCCACAAAAAAGCCCCGACAGACAAGCGACCCTGACTTTGGCCCAAAATTTGTCATGTTTTGGCATAGATTCTCATCCTATCAATCGAACAGCTGCGGACACAGGAATAAAAAGTCCGTATAGGACTGATCGTGCATCAAAAACAGTCGACCCTGCTGCATCAAGCTCAAAATTGCGTGAAAGGCAAAAAAATGGATCAATCATCGCCACAACAGGCGCTTTTGCTCGAAAATGTTGATTTGAGCCTCGGCACGGGTGCGGCACGGGTCCATATTCTTAAATCCATTTCACTGGCCATCACCCAAGGCGAATCGGTTGGTCTGGTGGGTCCATCGGGGTCGGGGAAATCGACTTTATTGATGTGTATGGCGGGATTGGAGCGCCCCGATCAGGGGCAGATTAAAATTCTGGGGCAATCCATTACCCAGATGAATGAGGACCGTCTGGCCACATTTCGCGGGCGGCATATCGGCGTGGTGTTTCAATCCTTCCATCTCATCCCCACCATGACAGCCTTGGAAAATATCGCGGTACCGCTCGAATTGGTGGGCGACGCACAGGCCTTTGAACGGGCGCGCCATTTGCTGGACCGTGTGGGTCTCTCAGACCGTGCAGATCATTATCCAGCTGAATTATCGGGAGGGGAGCAACAACGGATAGCTTTGGCGCGCGCCATCATTGCCAATCCAGAAATTTTAGTGGCCGACGAGCCAACCGGCAATCTGGATGACAGCACCGGCCAATCCATCATCGATTTACTCTTTAGCTTGCAGCGCGAACACGGCACCACCCTGATATTGGTCACGCATGATCTCGATCTCGCGGGACGTTGCGACCGGATCATCCGCTTGCGCTCAGGAGCCGTCGAACCCGCATCCGCAGTGCGGCCTTTATAAAGAGGGCAGATCATGATCGCCTCCCCTTCCTCTCGCACACCTGCCCTGCGCCCTCTCACGCTCATCGCTTTGGTGATGCGCAATTTACGGGGCGGCTTGTCTGGCTTTCGTGTGTTTATTGGTTGCGTCGCTTTAGGTGTCGCGGCTTTAACGGGCATCAGCATGCTTGCACAAAGCCTCAGTGACGGCTTGGCCTCACAGGGGCGCCAAATCATTGGGGGTGATGTTGCAATCAGTCGCGTCCAGCGTCCGGCGAGCCAAAACGAACTTGATTATTTCAAGAGCCTTGGACATGTCGACACAACGCTCAATATGCGGGCCATGGTGCGCAGCGCAAACGGACAGGCCGCGATGGTGGAATTAAAAGCCGTCGAAGACAGCTATCCCCCGCTCGGCGTGGCTTTGCTGTCCCCTTCTCTCGCTTTAGCTGACGCGCTCAGCGCCGATCAGGAACTTTATGGCGCCGTCGCTGATCCGCTCTTATTTGCCCGCCTTGGCCTCAAACCGGGTGACCGGATCGAGATCGGCTCCCGTCAAATTCAGCTGCGGGCCATATTAGAGCAAGAACCTGACAAATTAGCGGGCGGCCTTAGTCTCGGTCCGCGCTTGATGATCAATCAATCCGCCTTTCAAGCCTTAGGACTAGCCCGGCCCGATGCCATCATTCGCTATGCATGGCGCATAAAGCTCAATGAGGCTTCGGAAGCAGCATTAGACCAGATCAGCACCGCAATAACAGCGCGCTTTCCTGATGCGTCTTTTGACATTCGCACCCGCCGCAATGCCGCCCCGCAATTTAACCGCAACCTAGAACGTTTTACGCAATTTTTGTCATTGGTTGGCCTCACCGCCTTGGTGATTGGCGGAATCGGTTTAGCCAATGCCACCGCAGCTTTTATCGAACGACGCCGCGACACCTTTGCCATTATGAAAGCCTTGGGCGCCACCGGAACCCAAACCTTTTTACTGGCCCTCACGGAAGTGTTGTTGATGGGCTTTTTAGGAACCTTATTAGGACTAGCCATCGGCCTGATGATCCCCATCGGCCTTGAAACATTTGGCTCCACCTGGTTGCCAATCCCCCTGACAACCCAATTTCATCCGGGCTTGATTGCAACGGGGTGTGCTTATGGCATGTTGACCGTTTTAGCCTTTGCTTTACTGCCTTTAGGACGTGCCCATGATGTGCCGGTGGCGGCCTTGTTCCGCGATGGCCTGATTGCTTTCAAAACATGGCCGCGCTGGCGCTATCGCTTGATGGCCCTTACCGCTCTATTGAGCCTGTGTGCAGCTGCCATCGTCACAGCCTATGATCAAAAGCTCGCGGTTTGGTCCGTGGTGATCATTGCGTTGATTGTTCTGATCTTACGGGCCGCCGGATGGGCCTTGATGGGATTGGCCCGACTTTGCCCGCGCCCTCGCTCCGCTTTGTTCCGTCTGGCTCTGACCAATCTGCATCGCCCGGGAACACTCACCCCTGTTTTGGTTTTATCCATCGGGTTGGGCCTGACATTATTGGTGGCTATTTCAGCCGTTGATGCCAGTTTGCGGCATCAATTGCGCCAAACCTTACCCGAACGTGCGCCAAGTTTTTTCTTTCTTGATATTCCCCATCAAGACTTGGAGCCTTTGCGTGCAACATTGCGCCAACAAGCCCCCGATGCCAAACTCAATGAAGTGCCGATGATGCGCGGGCGGATCACTGCGCTGAATTCTATCCCAGCCGAACAGATCAAGGCCCGCGAGGATCTTGCTTGGGTTTTAGAGGGAGATCGCGGCATTACCTTCTCTCACCATGCCCCCGAAGGCGCGCAGGTGGTGGAGGGCGCATGGTGGCCTGAGCACTATCAAGGCCCGCCTCTGGTCTCTTTGGATGCCGAAGTCGCCAAAGGCTTTCAGTTGAAAATTGGCGATACGTTGCGCGTCAATGTGTTGGGGCGGATCATCGAGGCACGCATTGCCAATTTCAGACGCATTGAATGGCAGTCTTTGGGCATTAATTTCGTGATGGTCTTTTCGCCCAATAGTTTTGCCGGGGCCCCCACTACGACCTTGGCCACATTGACTAATCCATCCACCGCAACGCCGCTGCATGAAGCGCAGTTACTGTCGACTTTAGCAGCACGCTTTCCCGGCATGACCTCTGTGCGTGTTAAGGAAGCCTTGGAGGCCATTGACGATCTGGTCGGCAAACTGATTGCTGCAATCCGCGGCGCAAGCGTGATTACACTGGCCTCTGCTATTCTTGTTCTCGCTGGCGCATTGAGTGCCGGACAACAAGCGCGCCTTTATGATGCGGTGATCCTAAAAACTGTAGGCGCAACCCGTAGCCATTTAATCCGCGCCTATCTGATTGAATATGGCGTGGTGGCAGGATTTTCTACCCTGTTCGGATTAGCGGCGGGATCACTTGTTGCACAAGCCGTGCTCACCCGTGTGATGAAACTCAGCTATGCTGGACTTGACGGCAAAACCTATCTGATGGCCGCTATCGCTGCTTGTCTCGCAGCCTTGCTTGGCCTGTCAGGCACATGGCGGATCTTAGGTGAAAAGCCCAATGCGCATTTACGCAGCCTGTAAACTCTAGGCTCGTTAAAAGCGGCTAAACAGGGTGGGGATCGTGTATTCCAGAGTCACAATGATGTCATAATTGACAGCTTGGTTGCATCATCACGCGATAAAACCTGTCTGTAGCGGTCAGAATACAATCATTTAATGCGCTTTTAGGCGGTTTTTGCGTGTTTTAAATCGATTTTTCTTCCCCTCTTGTAATTTAGTCACAATCTTCACATATTAAATCTAATTCAGTTGCTTCGGCAGCGTGAAATGACGTTTAGGAAATGTCTCTAAAAGGGAAAATGTCTATGACAGAATTTAATCAAAACGGTTCATCCCCTTGGGGTGCTGCCAGCATGCCACTGTCGCAGGCGACCTATGATCAGGGCCTGCGGACCTATATGCTCGGCATCTACAATCATATGACACTGGCGCTCGGGATTTCCGGTCTGGTGGCGTGGGGTATCAATATGGCAACCGCCGAAATGGTGAATGGCCGTCTTGTCGGCCTGACCCCGTTCGGGCAAATGCTTTACACGAGCCCTGTGAAATGGCTGGTCATGTTGGCCCCCTTGGCTTTTGTGATGGTGTTGTCGTTTCGCTTTGAACGCATGAGCTATACTGGCCTGCTCGGAACCTTTTGGGCCTTTGCTGCCACCATGGGCTTGTCGCTTTCCTCGATCTTGATTGTCTACACCCATAGCAGTGTGATGCATGTATTTGCGATTACCGCTTTGATGTTTGCGGGAACATCACTCTATGGATATACGACCAAGCGCTCGCTTTCAGCCTTTGGGGGCTTTTTGGTGATGGGCTTGATCGGATTGATGATCGCCAGCATCGTCAATATCTTCATGCAAAGCTCAGCCTTCCAATTCGCCATCAGCGTGTTGGGCGTGTTGATTTTTGCCGGATTGACCGCATGGGATACCCAACGCTTGAAAGAGGATTATGACTCCATTGCCTATGACCAGACTTTGATTGCGAAATGGTCAGTCATGGGTGCGCTCACCCTCTATCTCGACTTCATCAATATGTTCCAGTTCCTGCTCTCTTTGTTGGGGCAACGCAACAACGACTAAGCCCTGAAAGGCTGGCCTTAACATAAGGCCAGATCTGGCTTTAGGCTGAGTTGATAAACTGGTAACAAACCTAGATCGTCAAACCCCGCTTCGTTGAAGCGGGGTTTTTTTTGATCAGGTAACAAGCCGAACCGGCTTATCGAAAAACCGAAGAACCCGCTCTAAATCGTGGCCGCGTTTTAACGCCTGCCCCATACTGCCGCGCAACGTATATTGCCCTTGCATCCGAGCCTGTTTGGGAACTTTTTCTAACCGGAACACCGGCATTTCCGCGGCTCGTTTGAACACGCAAAACACCGCCTGATCTGCTAAAAAGTCGAGCGCGTAATCACGCCACTCCCCTGTTGCAACATGCCGACCGTAAACACCCATCAACGCGCGCAATTCATGACGATCAAACACCACAACACCAGACGCCCCCGAAATGGAGGGGGTGTGAGTTGGCGCAGGCTTGGTCGCTGATCCGGTTTCCGGCACCAGCCTCAAAAAAGCGCGTTGTTCATACAAATCCACCATGCGTTCACATCACT